>NZ_JBSVWQ010000041.1:0-40197 GCF_054071215.1 Pseudomonas sp. SDO5522_S412
GACGCCGGTTTAGCCGCGCCGGGCCATGGATGGCCCGTCGCGGCGGCCCGCTTCGTGCTGCCGGAGTGAGGGAACGCCGAGCCTAGGCGAGGCGCCGACAGGCGGGGCAGAGCGCTTTGGTTACTTTGCCGCTTTTTTTGCAAAGTGACTCGCTGTAAGAGCGAAACCATGAGCCGCCGTTACCCAAATAACGGATATGTACTCACCCCCACACTCACACCCGCCCCTCCCTGGCACAACCATCCCGCAACTGCGCCGCCAGCTTCTCCTCGTCCAGCGCCCCTTCCCACTTGGCAATAAACAGCGTCGCCACACCATTGCCAATCACATTGATCAACGCCCCACCCTCGGAAATAAACCGATAAACCCCGAGCACCAACACCAACCCCGCCGCCGGAATCACATCCAGACTACCGAGGGTCGCCGCCAGCGTAATAAACGCCCCACCGGTAACACTGGCCGCCCCCTTGGACGTCAGCAGCAGAATCAGCAACAACGTGACCTGGTGCCACAAATCCAGGGGGATATCCAACGCCTGGGCAATAAAAATCGCCAGCACCGTCATGTTGATGCAACTGCCATCAAGGTTGAAGCAATAACCCGACGGCACCACCAATCCCACCACCGACTTCTCACAGCCCAGACGCTCAAGCTTGCCCATCAACCGCGGCAACGCCGACTCCGAGGACGACGTCCCAAGCACCAGAAACAACTCATCGCGAATGTACTTGAGAAACTGCCACAAACTGAAACCAGACAACCGCGCCACCAGGTTCAACACTACAAACACAAAGAAAACCGCCGTCACGTAGTAGCAGATCAACAAGTTCCCATAGGCCCCCAGCGAGCCCACGCCGTACTTGCCGATAGTAAATGCCATGCCACCAAACGCCCCCAGCGGCGACACATACATGACAATCCTGACCATGCGAAAAAACGCCTGGGCCACCAGATCAATCAGGTTCAGCAACGGCTTGCCGGCCGCGCCAAGCATCTGCAGCGCGAACGCAAACAGGATGGAAATGAACAGCACCTGCAGAATGTCACCCTCGGCAAACGCACCGAACACGGTACCCGGCACGATATGCGTGAGAAAGCCCACCACGCTCTGCTCATGGGCCAGCTTGCTGTAGCCGGCAACCGCCTGGCCATCGAGGGTCGCCGGATTGATATGCATACCCGCCCCGGGCTGCATCAGGTTGACGCCGATCAACCCAATCACCAGCGCCAGCGTGGTCAGCACTTCGAAGTACAACAGCGACTTGAAGCCGACCCGGCCGATGCGCTTGAGGCTCTGCATACTCGCAATACCGCTGACCACCGTACAGAAGATGATCGGTGCGATCAGCATCTTGATCAGCTTGATGAACGTGTCGCCCAAGGGCTTCATCTGCTCACCCACGCTGGGGTAAAAGTGCCCGACGATAATGCCCAGCAGGATCGCCAGCAGCACCTGCACATACAGGTGGCGCAGTACGCGGCGCAGGCGTGACGGGGATTTTTCCGAAATCATGCTTGTTATTGTTTTCATGAGTGGACCTTGTTGTGGGAGGGTGAAACCTCTACGACACGACGTTGACCAGGCTCCCGCGGTGGTAGCCCTGAAGGTTGCCGAGGATGCCGTCGGCCAGCCGTTGCAGGCTGCTCTGGCTGGCCCAGGCCACGTGGGGCGTGATGATCAGGTTGGAGTGCGGGCTGTTGAGCAAGGGGTGTTCGGCCGGTGGCGGTTCCTGGCACAGCACATCCAGGGCTGCCCCCCCAAGCCGGCCACGCTCCAGTGCCGTGAGCACTGCGGCTTCATCCACCAGCGGCCCGCGTGCGGTGTTGATCAGCAAGGCGCCGGGCTTCATTTGGGCAAGTTCTGCGACGCCGATCAGGTGGCGGGTATGCTCGGTCAGCGGGCAGTGCAGGGAAATCACGTCGCTTTGCGCCAGCACGGTTTCAAACGACTGGTAACCCTGCCGCACCGCTGTCACACCTCGGTGCTCGGCGAACATCAGGCGCATGCCCAAGGAACTCGCCAGGCGCGCCGTAGCAAGGCCAATCGCCCCTTTGCCGAGGATGCCCACCACGCTGCCCTGCACATCCTGGATCGGCTCGCGGTGCACGCAAAAGTGCCTTGAATTCGCCCAGTCCCGCCGCGCCGCGCGCTGGTAGGCAAACAGCTGCCGGCGCAAGGCAAAGATCGAGGCGATCACCGACTCGGCGACGCTTTGCGCCGAATACGCCGGCACGTTGGATACGCTCACGCCAAAGTCGCGGCAAGCGGCCAAGTCAATGCAGTCGTAGCCGGTTGCCGCAACGCAGATAAAACGCAGGTTCGGCAGCTGCTCGAGTTCAAGGCGGCCAATGCGCACCTTGTTGGTGATCAATACGTGGGCATGCCGGGACACGTCCACTACTTGATCGGCAGGCGTATCGGGGCGGTCTTGCCAGTCGGTGACCCAGCCCGGCGCAGGAATGTTCAGCGGCAGGCTGTCGCTGTCGAGGAACACCACGTTCATGGCTGCACCTGCTCGGAAATCTCGATCAAGTTCAGGTCCGGGTCACGCACGTATACCGAGCGGATCGGCCCGGTGGCGCCGGTACGCATCACCGGGCCCTCGATGATCGGCCACTGAACCTTGGCCAGGCGAGCAATCACCTGGTCCAGTGGAATCGAGGCGATAAAGCACAAGTCCAGCGCCCCCGGTACGGGCAAGTGTGCCTTGGGCTCGAACTCGTGGCCGCGCACGTGCAGGTTGATTTTCTGCTGGCCGAAGGCGAACGCCTTGCGCCCGCCGGCGAAGGTCTGCACCTGCATGCCCAGCACGCGCACGTAGAAATCCTCGGCGGCAACCGGGTCGAGGGTGGTGAGTACCAGGTGGTCAAGATGATCGATCATGGGCGCAGCTCCAGGGTGTTGGCCACCTGCTTTTCCAGGCTGGCGACATGGGCGGGAATCGGGTGCAGGTCCAGGCGTTTACCGGCCTTGAGGACCTGGCTGGGAATCTCGTGGCCGATCAGGCCGGGCAGTTGCCGGGCAACCGCCAGCACGCGGTCGAGGTCGACGCCGGTGCTGAACCCCATCAGTTGCAGCATGTGCAGCAGGTCTTCAGTGCACACGTTGCCGCTGGCGCCCGGCGCGTAAGGGCAACCGCCGAGGCCGCCGAGGGATGAGTCGAAGCGGTCCACCCCGGCGTCGATCGCGGCCAGTGCGTTGGCCAATGCCATGCCACGGGTGTTGTGGAAATGCAGGGTCAGTTGCAGCGCCGGGAACCGCTCGCGCACGGCCCGGGACAACGCCTCGACCTGGCTTGGGTAGGCCATGCCGGTGGTGTCGCACAAGGTCACGCCCCGGGCGCCCAACTCGGCAAACCGCTCGACCCAGTGCAGCACCTCCCCCACCGGTACATCGCCCTGCATGGGGCAGCCAAACACCGTCGACAACGACACATTGATCGCCACCGGGCCCTTGGCGCCGGTCACACTGAACACCTCACGCAGTTGGGCAAACGACTGCTCGCGGCTCATCCGCAGGTTGGACCGGTTGTGGGGTTCGCTGACCGACATCACCAGGTTGGCTTCATCAATGTTGCACGCCAGCGCCCGCTCGGCGCCACGCACGTTGGGCACCAGCACGGTGTACTCCACCGCGGGGTTGCGGCGAATCCCATGCATCACCGCTTCGGCATCCCGCAGCGCAGTGATGGCCTTGGGCGAGGTAAACGAGGTGACTTCGATCTTGGCAAAACCACACTGGCTGAGGGCATCGATCATGGCGATCTTGTCGGCCGTCTCGATAAACCGAGCTTCATTCTGGAAACCGTCGCGGGTGGCGACTTCCTGCAAAAACAGGCGTTGCATGGCTGTATCTCCGGTTCAAATAATGCCGCGCTGGCGCCAGTCGGCTTGTTGCGCAGGAGCGATGCCGAGACCGTCGAGAATCTCGGTGGTGTGCTGGCCGAGGGTCGGCGCCGGGCGAATGACGCGGCCCGGGGTCGTGCCGAGCTTGGGCACGATGCCGGGCAAGGTTACCGGTGTGCCGTCGTCGAGCTGGCTGTCGAGGAGCATGTCGCGTGCCCGGTAATGCGGGTCGTGGGCGATGTCGGCGGCGTTGTAGATCTTGCCGGCGGGAATCCGCGCTTCGGTGAGGATCGCCAGCACCTCATCCAGTGTTCGCTGAGTGGTCCATTCGGAAATGGCAACGTCGATGCGTTCAACCTGCAACACCCGACCGTCGTTTTGCGCCAGCGCCGGGTCGGCTGCCAGGTCAGGACGAGCGATCACCTCCATCAGGCGTTGATAGATGCTGTCGCCATTGCCCGCGATCAACGCAAAACCGCCGTCGCGGCAACGGTACGCATTGGTCGGCGCGATGCCCGGCAAGCTGCTGCCGGCGGGTTCGCGCACGGCGTTGAACACCGAGTATTCGGGCAACAGGCTTTCCATCATGTTGAACACCGATTCGTACAGCGCCACGTCGATCTGCTGGCCTTCGCCGCCGTTCTGTTCACGATGCCGCAGGGCCAGCAGGATGCCGATCACCCCGTGCAACGCCGACAGCGAGTCGCCAATGGAAACACCCACCCGCACCGGCGTACGCCCCGGCTCGCCGGAGAGGTGGCGCAGGCCGCCCATGGCTTCGCCGATCACGCCGAAGCCGGGGCGGTCGCGGTAAGGCCCGGTCTGGCCGTAGCCGGAGACCCGCAGCATGATCAGCTTCGGGTTCAGGGCATGCAGCGTGTCCCAGCCCAACCCCCAGTTTTCCAGGGTGCCCGGGCGAAAGTTCTCGATCAGCACGTCGGCGTCCGCCACCAGTTGGCGTACCACCTCCTGGCCCTCAGCCTGGCGCAGATCAAGGGTCAGCGAGCGCTTGTTGCGTGATTGTGCGGCCCACCACACGGAGGTACCGTCGTGCAGCAAGCGCCATTTGCGCAGGGGATCGCCGGTCACCGGCGGTTCGATCTTGACCACCTCGGCGCCGAACTCGCCGAGCATTTTGGCCGCAAACGGGCCGGCGATCAGTTGACCCAGCTCCACGACCTTGAGACCTTGCAGCGGTAAGCCCATGACGTTTTCCATTCTTGTTGAGTGCGTGCGCCATGGATAATCGACACAAACCGTGCGGATGAAAATTTCGGATTTCGCCACTATCCTTTCCAGATTGGAAACCCTCGGACGCCCTGATGATCAATCCCCTGCATTTCGACCTGCTGTCCTTGCGCTTGCTGATCTTCGCTGCCGAAACCGCGAACCTGACCCGCGCCGCGGAAAAGGCCAACATGACGGTGTCGGCCGCCAGCAAGCGCCTGGCCGAACTGGAGCGCACCACCGAGTGCCCGCTGTTCGTGCGCCTGCCGCGGGGGCTGGAGCTGACGGCGGCGGGACACGGCATGGTTGAACACGCAAAAATCATTCTGGAAGGCGTCAACCGCATGGCCTGTGACGCCAGTGACTATGCGGTGGGAGTGCGCGGGCACGTGCGCTTGTTCGCCAACACCTCGGCGGTGGTGCAATTCCTGCCGGACGACCTGGCGGCGTTCCTGCGGGACAATCCCCATGTGCGTATCGGCCTGGAAGAAGCCCTCAGCGAGCCGATCATCCAGGCGGTGGAAAGTGGCCGCGCCGATATCGGGATCTTTGCCGACAACGTACCGGCAGAGGGGCTGTACAAGTTGCCGTATCGCGAGGACCGGCTGGTGTTGCTGGTGCCGGTGGGCCATGCGCTGGCTACGGAACGGAGAGTTTCTTTCAGCGACACTCTGGGTTTTGACTATGTGGCGCTGAACCAGGGCAGCTCGTTGCTGCGTCGGATCACTGACGCCGCCGCAAGCGCCGGCAAGGTGCTGAAGGTGCGAATCCAGGTCAGCAGTTTCGACGGGATCTGCCGGATGATCGAAGCCGGATTGGGCATCGGGATCCTGCCGCTGTCATCGGTGCGCGCCGAACTGCTGGGCAGCCGGCTGATCGCGGTGGAGCTGGACGACGACTGGGCGCAGCGCACCTTGTTTGTCGGGGTCGGCAGCCAGGCGCAGTTGGCACCGGAGGCGGCGAAGCTGTTCGAGTACCTGAGCCAGCGCAATCCCTAGCGAAACCGCGCGATCACCGCCTCCACCACCGGGTTCGGCCGCTGGGTATTCCAGGCGACGGCCGTGGTCACCACATTGAGCTTCTGGCTCAACGCCCGAAACACCACATTGGCCGGCGCCAGCTTCTTCAACGACGCCGGCACCAACGCAATACCCTGCCCATAGCTGACAAACGCGATCTGCGAAGCCACCGACCGCACTTCATGCAGCACCCGAGGCGAAAACCCGCTGGCACGACAGGTCGCGATCAAATTGTCGAAATACACCGGACTGACGTTGCGCGAAAACATCACCAACGGCTCATTCGCCAGGCTCGACAAACTGATCCGCGTACGACTCGCCAACGGGTGATCCGCCGGCAACGCCACCACCAGCCGGTCCTCCGTCAGCGGCAATGACTGCACCGAAGCCCCAAGGTCACCATCCAGCCGGGCAAACGCCAGGTCGATATCCCCGGCCTCCAGCGCCGGCAACGCCTCGACGCTGTCGATTTCCCGCACCGACACCGTGAGCTGCGGGTAATCAAGCTTCAGTTGCTCGATCAACCCCGGCAGCACATCAAACATCGCCGTGGAAATCGCGCCGATGGTCAACATCCCCGACTGCCCCGCCACCGCTTCTTCCACGGCGAGTTCCAGGCGCTCCAGCTGCTCGGCGAACTTGCGCACAGCCGGCAGGATCGCCGCGCCCACCGGAGTCAGCTTGGCCCCCCGTCGGGAGCGGTCGAACAGCTTGACCTTGAGCGCCTGCTCCAGCACCTGGATCTGCTCGCTCAGCGGTGGCTGGGACATGCCGAGGCGCTTGGCCGCACGGCCAAAGTTCTGCTCTTCAGCCACGGCCAGGAACAACCAGAGGTGACGAATCAGGCGAAAGTTGATCATGGTCTTATCCATAGGTTAAGCGTATGCAAGGCTTCTGTACTTCGTAATATACCTATCATAGGCACTGCCTGACACTGGCCGCCTCCGTCACCCGAGGCTTGCCCATGACCCCTGACCGTTTGCTCGACCGCCTGGCCGCACTGGACACCAACACCGTGTCCGACGCCCTCGACTTTCTCGGCCTGCCCGGCGCCACCGTGGGCCTGCGCCCGTTGTGGAACTGCCCGAAGATCATTGGCCGCGCCAGTACCGTACTGCTCGGCCCCAAGTCCGACATCGCCCCGACCGTGCACTTGATCACCCCGGTGATCGAACAGGTCGCGACAGACGACCGGGTGCTGGTGATTGCCGGCGGTATCGAGGGCATTTCCTGCTGGGGCGACATCATCGCCAACGCGGCGTTGCGCAAACACATACGCGGTACGGTGATTGATGGTTTCAGCCGCGATATCGACGGCAGCGAAGCCATCGGCTATCCGGTGTACGGACGCGGCGTGACCATGATCAGCGCGCGCAACCGCGTGGTGCAGCTCGACGCCGGCGTGACCCTCAGCGTTGCTGGCGTAAGCGTCAGCGAGGACGACTACGTGATCGCCGATACCTGCGGCACGGTGTTCGTGCCCCAGGCGGTGATCGAAAAGGTCCTGGACCTGGGCGAGCGCATTGCCCGCCGCCAGGACGGCATGGTGCAGGCCGTGCGCAGCGGGCGCTCGGTGGTCGAGGTGATGCACGACGCACAGTTTGAGGCGATCAGCCGATGAGCGCCGATATCCAGCGGCTGAACCCGCGCCTGGCCAGCGCACAACCGTCTGCCACCTATCGCATCATGGACCGCGTCGCCGAACGCCGGGCGCAAGGCGCGCAGATTATCTCGCTGTGCGCCGGCGAACCGGATTTCGACACCCCGGCGCATATCCGCGAAGCCGCGATCCAGGCCATTGAAACCGGGCATACCCGCTACACCCAGGTGGCCGGTGCGCGGGCCCTGCGGGAGGCGGTGGCGGCGAAGTTCCGGCGCGAAAACGGCCTGGACGTGTCCTGGCAGGACACCCTCGTGTGCAACGGCGGCAAGCAGGTGATCTACAACGCCCTGGCAGCCACCCTCAATGAAGGCGACGAGGTGATCGTGCCCGCGCCGTACTGGGTCAGTTACCCGGAGATGGTGCAACTGTGCGGCGGCGAGGCGCGCATCGTCACTTGCAATGCCAACAGTGGATTCAAGCTGACACCCGAGGCCCTGGCTGCTGCAATCACCCTGCAAACACGCTGGCTGATCCTCAATTCACCGTCCAATCCCACCGGCGCGGTGTACAGCGAGGGCGAGCTACGGGCGCTGGCCGAAGTGCTGTTGGCCCACCCGCAGGTGCTGATCCTGGCCGATGACATTTACGAGCACCTGATCTTCGACGGCCAGGCCTTTCATACCCTGGCCCAGGTTGAGCCGCGTTTGGCACCACGCACATTGACCATGAACGGCGTGTCCAAGGCCTACGCCATGACCGGCTGGCGCATCGGTTTCGCCACCGGCCCACGCTGGCTGCTGGAGGCCATGGAAAAACTCCAGGGCCAGCAGACCTCCGGCGCCTGTTCGATCTCGCAACAGGCGGCCCTCGCTGCACTGGAAGGCCCCAGGGATTTCATCCGCGACAGCCGCCGGGTGTTCCAGGCGCGCCGGGACTTGATGGTCCAGTTGCTGAACGACACGCCAGGCCTGACGTGCATCAGCCCCGCCGGCGCGTTCTACGCGTTCGCCTCATGCGCCGCGCTGATCGGGCGCACCTCGGCGGGCGGGCGGCTGCTGCGCAGCGATGAAGACGTGGCCCTGGCGCTGCTGGATGAGGCCAATGTAGCCGTGGTGCATGGCAGCGCCTTTGGCCTGGGGCCATACATCCGCATCGCCTATGCCCTGGATGACAAATCGTTGCGCCAGGCGTGCGAGGCAATCCGCGGCTTCTGCAGCAGCTTGCTGGCAGAAGAATAAAAGTGATGAGTTCACATAGATAAATATCGCTAATGGTGGCGTGCGCCCCTTCTTAAGATTAAGGCCGAACAGGACAACACTCACAACAACAAGGTCCGCCCCCATGTCTATGCCTGAAGTCATAAAACCCGCTGTGCGCAGCCAATACCGCTGGGTGGTTGCTGCGCTGATTTTCCTGATCTACACCGTGGCCGCCGCCGACCGGGCCAACCTCGGCGTGGCGCTGCCGTTCATTCGCCAGGAATTTGCAATGAGCAATGCCCAGGCCGGTGGCCTGGTCAGCCTGTTCCTGCTGGCTTACGCCCTGGCACAACTGCCGTCGGGCTTTGCCTTCGGGCGCTTTGGCGTCAGCCGGATCCTGCCGGGGGCCATGGTGCTGACCTCCCTGTTGACCGGGCTGGTGGGCACCGCCAGCTCACTGCTGGCGCTGAAACTCTATCGCCTGGGCCTGGGTATCGCCGAAGGCCCGCTGCCCATCAGCATGACCACCACCATCAATAACTGGTTTCCGGCACGGGAAAAAGGCACCGCGTCGGGGATCTTTCTGTCGGCCGTGAAGTTCGGACCGGTGATCGTGCCGCCGCTGTGTGCCGTGATCATTTCGGTATGGGGCTGGCGCGAAATTTTCTACTTCTTTGCGATCCCGGGCATCGTGCTGGCGGTGGTCTGGTACTTCATGGTCACCGACCATCCGTCCCGCAGCCGCTTCGTCAACCAGGCCGAACTTCAATACATCGTCGAAGACACCGCAATCGCCCAGACCGCCCGTGTGCACAAGACGCCGGCGTGGGTGAAAAAGCTCGACCGGGTGATCCGCACCCGCGATGAAAAGCCCCTGGAAACCAACCGTCAGGTTTTCACCTCATGGAATATCTGGGGGTGCGCCACCAGCTACTGCTTCCAGCTCGGTGTCTCCAGCGTGCTGCTGGCGTGGATTCCCACCTACCTGATGACCGTCAAGCAGTTTTCGATCATGAACATGGGCCTGGTCTCGGCAGCGCCCTGGGTGGGCGCGGTGCTGGGCAACCTGCTGGGAGGTTTCTGCTCGGACCGTCTGATGGGCGGGCGCCGCAAGCCGGGCATGTTGCTGTCGGCGGTCGGCACCTCGTTGATGATGTACCTGCTGATCAACTCACCGGCCGAGCCCCTGCCCTACGGCTTGCTGCTGATGCTGACCGGCGTGGTGCTGAGCCTCGGCTTCTCGTCCTACATGGTCTACCCGATGGGCCTGACCACCAAGAAGACCTTCCCGATCTCCAACGCCATCGTGAACATGATCGGCCAGTTGGGCGCCGCCGCCACGCCCTTCATCACCGGCCTGCTGCTGGACAACTACGGCTGGAACTACGTGTTCGCCTGGCTGGCGATCGGCTCGTTCATCAGCTTCATCATTTTGCTGACCATTGCCGAGCCCCGCCCGGCCTCCAGCCACCCGACCTGATTTGTCACCACCACGAGGAGTTACCCATGTCACCCCAAGACCAAGAATTGGTTGCCCTGTTTGCCGGCCTGGACACCCCGGGCGTGTCCGACGCCCTGGACAAGCTAGGCCTGCCCGGCCAATGCCTGGGAATCATGCCCCTGGACAACTATCGCCAGGTGGTGGTCGGCCCGGCCTTCACGGTGCGCTACGTCAGCGCCAGCACCCCGCCGGGCACCGTAGGCGACTTTATCGATGACGTGGCCGAAGGCGATGTGGTGGTGATCGACAACGACGGACGCACCGACTGCACGGTGTGGGGCGACATCATGACCCAGTACGCCGGCAGCCAGCGGATCGCCGCGACGGTGATCGATGGCGTGTGCCGCGACGTGAGCAAGGCCCTGGGCGACGGCTACCCGCTGTTCACCAAGGGCCGGTTCATGCGCACGGGCAAGGACCGGGTTGAAGTGGAAGCGGTAAACCAGCCGGTGTCCATCGGCCAGGCCCGGGTGTGCGCCCGGGACATCGTGGTCGCCGACGCCAATGGCGTGGTGATCGTGCCGCGCGAGCGGGCCCATGAAGTGGCAGCCTGTGCACGCTCGATTGAAGCGGTGGAAGCGCGTATCCGGGCGCTGCTCGATGAAGGCAAATCCCTGCGTGAAGCACGGGCGGCGCTGGGTTATCACACCCTGCAACGCAAGGGCTGAAAGGTCCTTCAGTTCGCCGGTCGCAACAGCTGCATCTGCTGGCGATAGTCATCCGTCACCTGCCGCGACTGGCTGCTGCTGGTAATCACCCTCGGTGTGATCAGCACGATCAACTCGGTGCGATCCCTGGACTTGCTGGTGTTGCCAAACAACCAGCGCAGCCCGGGGATTTTCCCCAGGGACGGCACGGCGCTGACGCTCTCCGCGTTGTCCTGCTTGATCAGCCCGCCGAGCAACACGGTCTGGCCGCTTTGCACCGCCACCTGGGTCGACACCGAGCGCGTGGAGATACGCGGGTTGTTGGGTGTGTCGCTGCTGTTGGTGGTTTGGTTCTCGGCGTCGCTGACCTGTTGCTGGATGTCCATGTACACCAGGCCGCCCGGGTTGATCCGCGGCACCACGTCGAGGATCACCCCGGTCTGCACGTATTCGACGCTGCTCAAGGTGCTGTCGGCGTTGCCGGTGCTGACCGTGGTCTGGCTGATGGGGATGTTGTCACCCACCTGGATCTGCGCCGGCTGGTTGTTCATCACCACCAGCGACGGCGCCGACAGCACCTGGGTGCGGCCGTTGGTTTCCAGGGCGTGCAAGGCCACTTGCAGGTTGGAGCTGACGAAGGAATAGAACAGCGAATCCGCGCCCAATTCCGCACCGCCACCACCCAGGGCGCCCTGGCTGCCAGGGGTATTGGCTACCGTGGTGCTGGTGGAGTTGCCCGCCAGGCGGCCCAGGTACCATTGCACCCCTAGGTCCAGTTCGCCGGTGAGTTTGACTTCGAGGATGCGCGTCTCGATCTGCACTTGCAGCGGCGGCTTGTCGAGGCGCTTGATCGCCGATTCGATCTCCTTCCACTGCACCGGTCGGGTGCGTACCAGCAACTGGTTACTGCTTTTTTGCGCGGTGATCCGGGTGCCGGCATCGAGGCTTTTGGGGGCGGGGCCTGGCTCGGCGTTTTCAGTGTCTTCAGTGGCGACCGGGGCCTGGTCCTCATCGTCACTGACGGGCGGGCTATTGCTGCTGTTGTTCAAGCCACCCGAGGTGCCGCCGCTGGTGTTGAGTGACGACAAGGTCGCCGTGCGCAGCCCCGGCGCCACCTTGGCCGGCGCATCGTCCTTGATCGCGCCGGTGCCGTAGATCTGCCGCAGGTATTTGGCGAGGTCCGTGGCCTTCATGTTGCGCACGTCGTAGACGTACATCTGCGGCTCGTTGCCGCCGCCTTCATCGATGGTGTGAATCCAGTCGCCAACTTCACTGAGGTACTGCGGCTGGGACGAGATCGCCACCACCGAATTGGTCCGCTCGATGGGCAGGAAGCGCACCATGCCCGCCAGGGGCATGCCGCTGTCGGGGCCAAACATTTTTTGCAGCTCGGGCATCAACTCGGCCACCGAGGCCCGTTGCAAACCGAACACCCCCACCGACATCCCCTTGAGCCAATCGACGTCGAAGGTGTCGATGGTGTCCTGATAGTTGGCCAACTCATCCGGCGTACCGGCCAGGCTCAGCACGTTGCGTGCCGGGTCCACCAGCAGGAATGCGTTTTCCCGGGCGAACGGCTTGAGCAGTTTCTGCATTTCCGTAGCCGAGATATAGCGCAGCGGAAACAGCCGTGCCGAGAGCCCGCTGGAGGGTTGCGACACGCTCATTTCCGGCACCAGCTTGCCCGCCACCGCCTGGTTGGCGGGCAGGATCACGTAGCGCTGGCCCTGGCGGATCATCGCGTTATCGGTCCAGGACAACAGGGTTTCGAGGATCGACAGCGCCTGTTTCTTGTTCACCGGCTTTGAGGTGGAAAAGCTTACGTTGCCTTTCACGCCTTGGGCGATGCTGTAGTTCTCGTGCAACAGGTCGCCCATGACGCTGTTGATCACCGCTTCAATCGGCTGGTCGGCGAAGTTGAACACGATGTCGCCACTGGCTTCATCCTTGACCGCCGGCGCCGGTGCGGGCTGGCGCACGAACTGCTGGTTACCGCGAATCAACTGGCGCTGGGGCGGCGTGGGCGTCTGGGGTTGGCGACTGTCGGCAGCAGGCGACTCGCTGGCCGGGTCCACGGGCGGCCGTTGCGAACCGGTGCCCTGCATCGCCTCGTGAAGCAAGGCATCGTCCGGGTCGAGGTGATCGGGGAATGACCCACAGCCGCCCAAGGCGACGGCGGTGGCCAGGCAAAACACGCTGGTGCGCAAGGCGCTAGGGGAAGTATCGATCAAGGAGCGGGCTCGTGAGGAAGGGAAATCGGTGGTGTGGTGGACGGCGGCGGCAAACGCGGAACGCTGAGGCTCAGGGTTTGCGTGCGGCCATCCAGCACAAAACGGGCGTGCAGCGGTGTCAGGTGTTCCAGGCGCCAGCCGTTGGGCAGAGTCTGGCCTTGGTGGACCTTGAGCGGCGGGCCCTCGTCACGCTTGAGCAGCGCGACGCGCAGGTCGCCGTCGAGCAGCACGCCGGTCAGCTTCAGGCTCGACAGGCTGGAAATCTCGGCCTGGCCAACGGCGGCATCGGGGCTGCGGTCGGGGCTGAACAGCGGCGCCTGCCAGGTGCCGGCGAGGCTTTCCAGGGTCGCACTCGGGGCCACGTGAACCTTCGCCGAAGCATTGGCGCGCACGGCGGAGGCAGGCTCATCCAGCCACTGCGGCGCGTCGCCGATGCTGCTCAAGATGCCCACCATCAGCAGGCCCAGCAGCCCGGCCACACCGAGCAACACCCACTCGAGGGGGCGCAATGAATTGATCATCGGCGGGCCTGCGTGGCGGCTGCCGGTTGCAGATAACCGCGCACCAACAGGTGCACCACCAGCTTTCCGGCACCGCCGCTGGCGGGGGCATTCGGCCCGCGACGGACGCTCATTTCATCCACGAAAAGGAACGGTCGCTGGTACTCCAGCTCATGCAGGATCGCAGTCAGGGGTTCGATGGCGCAGTTGAGGGTCAGGCTGACTTTGACCTGGCGATAGGGCTCGGTGTCGTCCTGCTCCGGGGTGATGGGCATGCGCTGGGTCAGGCTGCAGCCGCCGCCGAGGCCGGCGCGGCTGTTGATCAGGTCGGCGATGCGCTGCATCAGGTCCGCCGCCACGGCGCTGGGGTCATCCCCCGGCAACAGGCTGGTGCTGCTGGCCGGGTCCTGGCGGGCTTGCTCCAATTGCTCACGCAAGGCGGCGCCCTGGTGCAGCAGGCCCGCATAGCGTTGCTGTTGTTCGCGCAGCTGTTCGGCCTGCTCGCCCATGGCACGCAATGGCCCGGCGAACCAGCTGTCGATCAGCAGCCAGTAACCGCCGCCCAGCACCAGCGCCAGGACCAGCAAGGCGGCGCCGCGACGCTCACGGGGTGTCAGTGGTCGGCGCATCGGCGGCCTCCTGGTGCAAGTGGGCGCGCAGGGAAAACTGATCCTTGCCGGTTTGCGCATCGGGTTGGATCACCCCTTCGAACTGGGGGTTTTCCAGGCTGTGGCAAGCCTTGATCCGGGTGATCAGGGCACTCGCCTTGGCGCTCTGCCCGGAGAAGGACACGTCGGCGCCGTCGTTGACCTCCAACTGGTCGATCCAGGTATCGGCGGGCAGGCAGGCGGTCAGCTCGTTGAGCAACGCCGCCAACGGCGGTTGTGCCGACTTGCGGCGAATCAGGTACTGCGCGGCGCCACGGGTATTGAGCAGTTGCTGGCGCAGGCTCTGGACCTCGGCGACCTGGGCTTTCTGTTGTTGCACCTGCGCCTGCATGACGTCGAGCACCCGCTGGCGGTCGTTGAGCCACAGCAGCATCGCGGCAATCAGCAAGGCGCCGCACAGCCAGGGCAGGCTGCGTTGCAAGCCCTTCCCGGCCGGCCGCTGGCGTGGGCGCAACGGCGCCGGCAGCAGGTCGATGCCCATTGGCCCGTCCACATCCACCGCATGGGGCTGCAAGCCGAGAGCAGCGCAGTCCAACAGGATTTGATCCAGGCGCTCCCGCAGGATGGCCACCAGGGTCACTTGCACATGCGTGGCGGTGCGCCGTTCCTGGCGGGCCACGAAGTACAACTGTTCAGCTTCGAACGGGGTAAAGCGGTCCAGCTCATAACCCACCACCGTCGACAGGTTGCGCGCGGCCGCCAGGGGCAGTTGCAGGGTTTGCAGCAACACCGCCGAGGGCGCGAGCACCAGCACCTGGCGCACCTCGTCGGCAGGTTTTGCCACCGGCCCGGTCAACGGCCAGTGGTAGCGGTGCTCGGGGATGTCACGGACCGACACCCACGCCGGCAGGCAGCCACGCAGCTCCTTGAGCCACAGGCGCCAGCCCACTTGCAGCAAGCTGCCGCGCCAGCGCCGGGTGAGCGGTTCGGCCAGCTGTTGAAGGCGCGCCACTCGCGCCGAAAGGTATGGATTCATTCTTGCCAACGCAGCACCCGATAAGGTTGTGCGCTTCCCTCCGATGGGCTCAATAAAACCGTGGTTCGTAACCGGGCGTGGTAACCGCCGGGGCGTTGTGCGCGGCTGTCGATCACCAGCACGTCACCGGGGTCGGCCCCTACCGCGCTCTGCCGGGGCAGGTTCAGCGCCTGGCGCATCAAGGGGCTGGCGAAGGCGGGATCGGGCCGGTCCAGGCCACTCCACAAACTGATTTCCGGGGCCACCCGGCTGTACAGCGCCTGGGTCATGCCGGGCAATTGCCGCACTTCCTCCACCACGCGGAACGGCGCCAGGCCTGCGTTGCGCCGCATTTCCAGGTCCCTGGCGAGCCGGCTGGCCTGGGCCTGGGTGGCACCGCAGGCCAGGGCCAGGCGGGCAAAGTCAGCGGCCTCGGCGCTGTTCAAATACAGCTTGCCGCGCTCGCTGTGCAGGCTCACGTGAAGCTGTGCGTCATCAAATACCATGGGCATTTCGCGGCCGTCGGCGATCCATTGCTTGCGTTGCAGCGGGTCGGCCAGGGCCTGCATGGCCAACGCCACGCCCGCCTCCGCCGCCAGCAGCGCCTGGGTATGCTGGCGATGCCACAGGGCCTGGCGGCTTTCCAGTTGTACCCAACCGGCCAGGCCGCCCAGCAGCAAGCTGAGCAACGCCAGTACCCACAGCACCAGCAGCAATGCAACGCCGCGCTGACGCTTCATTCGCCTGATGCTCCGCTGGAGAGGTTCAGCCGCAGGGCAACCACTTGGGTGACCCACGGCACCGGTCCGTTGACCTGTGCTGCAATGCGTACCGCATAAGGCAGGCGTTTGGTCCACGGCCAGTTACTGATCCAGCCGGTGGCCTGGCCCTTGGGCGACAGGCCGCGATAGCTGAATTGCAGATCCTCGACGTTCTTCAGCAACACCTGCGGCTCGCTGCGGGTGGCCGGCACGCTCACTTGGGCATTGGACTCAAACCGTGCGAACGCCACCTGCAACTCGCGCTCGGTCAACTGCAAGGTGAAACGCTGGATACCGCCGCCGAGCACGCCCGGCAAGGTCGCGACGTATTGCAGGCGCTGGGGAGCGCCGACAAAAAAGCCGTTGGTCTGGCTGTCGTCCTCGGTCACGTCCAGGGGCAGCGCCTCGCTGATGGACGTGCGCAGGAACTGTTGCGCGGCACGACTTTCATCCAGGCTGACGGTGTAGCGCTGCGCCTTGAGTACTGCACGGTTGGCTCCCAGGAGCGCGCCGCCCACCAGGGCCAACAACACGCCCAGCAGGCTGAGCACGATCATGATTTCGAGCAACGTGAAGCCCCGCTGCTGCTTCACTGGAGGCTCCCGTCGCGGCTGGCGCGCAGTTTCAAGGTACTGAAATTTGCGCGGCGCGGACCTTCGCTGACGCTGAGATCGAGGCGAAACAAATGTGGCTGACCGATGCGGGTGGGCTGCTGGGCGACGCGCAGTTGCCAGGCAATGCCGTCCAGCTCGCCCTCGCGCACGCCACTGGCCAGGGGCCCCGACGCCTCCTGATCCATCACGCTCAAGGCGGTATGGGTCAGGCGGTCGCTGTGGGCCACCTGCAACAACGAGCGCGCGCTTTGGCCGAACGCGACCAGCAACACCGTGCTGCAGATCGCCATGAGGGTCAGCGCTGCGAGCATTTCCAGCAAGGTGAAACCCGACTGACGCTTCATGGCAATGCCCTGGACTGCACGCTGCCGGTCAGCCAGCCGACGTCGATGCGCCAGCGCCGCGTGCCATTGGCCAATAACAGGTTGCCGCCGGTAGAGCTGCCGTCGGGGTAAAACTCCACCGCAGCGCCTGCGTGTTCGGCGGTGTGCAGGGTCACTTGCAGATCGGCCGGCCAGTGCTTGATGGGTTGCCCCGGCGCCTGAAAGCTCAGCCGGGCCAAGTCGAAGACGGTCTTGGCCGACCTGCCGCTGACAATCGCCCGTGCCCGTGTGCTGCGCAGGGCATCCACCATCTGCCCGACCACCTGGCGCTCTTTCGCTACTCGCAGGCCTTGTTGCAGGCCAAATCCCACCAACCCGGCCGCGATGCTGATCAACACGATCACCACCAGCATCTCCAGCAGGGTAAAGCCGCGTTGGAGGGCCGGCATTATTCCCAGTTGCCCAGGTCGGCGCTGTAGCCTTCGCCGCCGGGCTGGCCGTCCTGACCGTAGAAGATCAGGTCGAAGGCGCCATGTTCACCGGGGAAGCGATAGCCGAAGGCATGGCCGAACGGGTCCTTGAGGTCTGAGGGCTTGGCGTACGGCCCGGCCCAGCCGGCGGTGTTGCCGGGCTTGTCGACCAATTGCTGGAGGGTCTTGGGTGGCGAGCCGACGTCCAGGCCGTAGCTCTCGATCTTCATGCTCAGGCTGGCCAGTTGCGCCTTGCCCGCGCCGTATTTGCCCTTGTCGACGTTGCCGCCCACCTGGCGCACCACGATGGTCGCGACGATGCCCAGCAACACGATCACCGCGAGCATTTCCAGCAAGGTGAAACCGCCTTGGCGGCGGGCGGGTTTGAAACGGGTATGGCGCATCGGCTTGCTTCCTTGGGTCTTCATATATTGCTGGTCAGGCTCATCAGCGGCAGCATGATCGCGAGCATGATCACCGCCACCAGCACCGCCATGACCACCGTCAGGGACGGCACCAGGGCGGCGAGCAGGCGGTCGATGCCGCGCTTGGCTTCGACGTCGAACACGTCGGCGACCTTGAGCAGCATGCTGTCCAGTTCACCGGCCTGTTCGCCGACTTCAATCATTTGCAGGGCCAGGTCCGGCAGCAGCGGTTGGCTGCCAAATGCACTGGCCAGGGTGCCGCCGCCTTTCACCGACTCGGCGGCCTGGGCCACTTGTGCCTGCAAGGCACGGTTGGTGCAGACCTGGCGGGCGATCACCAGCGCTTGCAGCAGCGCCACGCCGTTGCTCAGCAAGGTGCCGAGGGTGCGTGCCAGGCGTGCGGCTTCGACCCGCTGCAACAGCGGGCCGATAACGCGGATACCCAGCACGCGCCGGTCGTACTGCTCGCGGTGTCGTGGGTTGCGCAGGCGTGCCGCCAGGGCCCAGACCGTCACGATCAACCCGGCAAAAACCGCCAGGCCATAGGCGCCGAGGAACTGCCCAAGGCCCAGGATCACTTCGGTGATCAACGGAATCGGCACACCCAGGTCCTTGAAGATCGGCACGAACTGCGGCACCACGTAAGCCAGCAACAGCGCCAGGGAACCGAGCACGCCCACCACCAGGAAGGCGGGATAGATCAGCGCGTTGATCACCTCGCCTCTCAATAACTGGCTGCGTTCCAGGTAGTCACTGAGTTGGCGCAGGGTGTTCTCCAGCGCACCGCCCGCCTCACCGGCACGCACCATGCTCAGGTACAGCGGCGAAAACTGGCTGCCCTCCTCTTCCAGCGCTGCCGACAATGGCTTGCCGGCCTTGACGTGCTCGCGGATACGTTCGATCAGCGCTCGGGTCTGCGGCTGGCCGGGCTGCTTGAGCAGGATGCCCAGCGAGCGTTCCAACGGTTGGCCCGCGCCCAGCAGGGTGGCCAGTTGCTGGGTAAAACTGACCAGCGCCGCGCCATTCAACTGGCCGCGCCCGAAGGCATTGCGCAGCCCTTGGGCACCGGCGGCATCGATGTGCAACAGCAGCAGGCCACGTTTGTGCAGCGCAGCGACGGCGGCGGCCTGGTCCTTCGCTTCGAGGGTGCCGTTCTGCGCGACGCCCTGGCTGTCCAGGGCACGGTATTTGAACAGGCTCACGCGCCCTCTCCACGGGTGACGCGCAACACTTCTTCAAGGGACGTGACACCAGCCACCGCCTGGCGCAGGCCTTCTTCATGCAGGGTGCGCAAGCCACCACGGCGGGCGGCCTGTTCGAGGGTCGCGGCGTCGGCCTGGCGCATCAACAAGCTGCGCAGTTCGTCATTCATCACCAGCAATTCGGTGATTGCACTGCGGCCGTGGTAACCGCCGCCGGCGGCGTTGGCGCGAGGCCGGTAAAGCAGGATCGGGCGCTGCTCGGTGAAGCGGTCAAGGCCGTGTTCCTCGATCAGCTCCGGCGGGGCTTCGAACGCCTCACGGGTCGCCGGGTCGAGGCGGCGCACCAGGCGCTGCGCGAGGATGCCATTGACGGTCGAGGCGATCAGGTAGCTCTCCACCCCCATGTCCAGCAGGCGCGTGATACTCGCTGCGGCACTGTTGGTGTGCAGGGTCGAGAGCACCAGGTGGCCGGTCAGGGAGGACTGGATGGCGATGCGGCAGGTTTCGAGGTCGCGGATTTCACCGATCATGATCACGTCCGGGTCCTGGCGCACGATGGAGCGCAGCGCGCCGGCGAAGTCCAGCCCAATGGCGGGTTTGACCTGGATCTGGTTGATGCCTTCCAACTGGTATTCCACCGGGTCTTCGACAGTGATGATCTTGCGCTCGGCGGTATTGAGCCGCGACAACGCGGTATAGAGCGTGGTGGTTTTACCC
The DNA here is from genome assembly GCF_054071215.1 of Pseudomonas sp. SDO5522_S412. Taxonomy (NCBI): domain Bacteria; kingdom Pseudomonadati; phylum Pseudomonadota; class Gammaproteobacteria; order Pseudomonadales; family Pseudomonadaceae; genus Pseudomonas; species Pseudomonas sp. SDO5522_S412. The sequence goes on from NZ_JBSVWQ010000041.1 coordinate 19,909, forward strand.
GAGCCGGTGGGCCCGGTGACCAGCAGGATGCCGTGGGGTCGCTCGAGCACTTCAAGGAAGGTTTCCAGGCGCTGGCCGTCAAAGCCCAGGCTCTGGAAATCGAACTGCACGGTCTGGCGGTCCAGCAGGCGCATCACCACCGACTCGCCAAAACTGGTGGGCACCGTGGATACCCGCAGGTCCAGTTCCTTGCCCTGGATGCGCAACATGATCCGGCCGTCCTGCGGCAGGCGGCGCTCGGCGATGTCGAGGCGCGCCATGATCTTGACCCGGGAAATCACCGCTGCCGAGGAACTCGCCGGCGGCGCTTCGGCTTCATGCAGCACACCGTCGATGCGGTAGCGCACCTTGAGCTGGTTTTCAAAGGGTTCGATATGGATGTCCGAGGCGCGGTGCTCCACGGCCCGTTGCAGGATCAGGTTGACCAGGCGAATCACCGGGGCTTCGGAGGCCATGTCCTTGAGGTGTTCGATGTCTTCCAGGGCACCGCCCTGTTCGTCGAGGTTTTCGATCAGGGTGCCCATGGCGGAACGGCCCTGGCCGTAGTAACGCTCGATCAGGGTTTCGACTTCGTTGCGCGGCCCGACCGCCAGCCACACCGGCACGCCGCACGCGTACGCCAGGGCCTGGAACGGATACAGCAGCGCCGGGTTGGCCGCCAACACCCGCACACCACCGTGGCTCCAGCCCACCGGCACCACCTGGTAATGGCGCATGAAGCGTTCGGTCAGCGCCGGCAGCGGGTCGAGCACGGGCGGTGCGGCGTCCGCCAGCAGCAACGGCGCGCCGAGCAAATCGGCCCAGGCCCGCGCCAGTTCCACTTCGGAAACGAGCCCCAGGCGCGTCAGCAGGCCGAGCAGTTCGGGGTCGTCGGATTCCTGGGATAACCGTCGAGCACGTTCCAGGTCGACGGTTTTCAGACCGGCTTTTCGCATCAGCCACGCGCACACTTGTTCGGCATCCGGAATCTGCATTCGGCATGCATCGATGGGCATTGACGGTATCGGCTGGGGCATCTGCACAAGTCTGAGGGGCTATTTAAAAACCTGTTCCGTGGCACGCGCCGGAACAAGGGCATCCACACTAAGCTGGAGGTTTTTAGCGCAAGCGCTGTCATGACAAGGTACGGACCCTACACCAAAACATTTTGTATTACAGCCCACTTAAGTTATGGCCTTTTAGAACTACCAACAGGCGCCATTAGTTAGCCATGACCGTACACATGATGTTTAAAGCATCGACTGACATGTTTAAACTTAGTTCATCAGCGCAAGAAAATATCGCCAGCCTCACGCAAGATCTGGGTCTATCCCGGCACCTAATGGCAATCAATGATCAGTTCAATAGGCCACATTGCAATATCACATGGACACTACTCAAAAGAACAACCCACCAAGTCATTGCACTTTTTAAATCGCGAAACTCACCGCACTAATTGCAATTAGCCATCGCTAAAACTTGTCACCGAAGAAGAACTACCCACTGATAAAAAAGAGACGAGCGCACGCAATCAAACGCATGTTTCAGCGGCTGACCTTGAATAATCCGTTATCAGAAAATACCGAGAGTCAACGCAACATGGCCATGAGCCGCAACTGGACTCAGGCGCTCTCGCGCTCGATCAAGCGGCACTCCAGCAGGTTCAAGCGCTGCACCTCATCCTCAACCGGCAACACGCCCAGGCTTTCCAGTACCCGCGTTGCCGCCAGCACACCGATCTCCAGGGCGGGCGGCTTGATGGTGCTGAGACTGGGCAAGAGCATTTCGGCAAACGGGTAATCACCAAAGCCGAGCACCGCACACTCCTCGGGGATTCTCAGCCCTGCCCGTTGCCCCGCCAGCAAGCCACCGGCGGCGAGGTTGTCATTGGCGAAGATGATTGCGTCGGGCGGCGTGGCGGCGCTCATCAACACGTGCATCGCTTGCTTGCCCGCCTCAAACGGTGCGCGATCGGCGTCCGGGGCGAACACCCACGGCTGCATGCCCAGCTCAATCAGGGTCGCGCTGTAGCCATCCCGGCGTTCCAGTGCACTGAAGTCCCCCAGCGCGCTGTTCTGTACGAACGCGATGCGCCGATAACCCTTGCCATGCAGGTAGCGCGCAGCCGTCACGCCCACCTCGTAATGCGAGAAGCCAATCTGCAACGGCTCCCGCTCGGGTTGGTAATCCCAGGTTTCAACCACTGGGATATCCGCCTCGGCGATCATCTTCTCGGTGCCCGCGCTATGGAAGCGGCTGGTGAGCACCAATGCCGCCGGGGACCAGCCGAGAAACGCGCGCACTGCATTTTCTTCCTGCTCGGCGCTGAAGTAACTGGACGCCAGCAGCAATTGGTAGCCGTGGCGGCTGAGGGTATCGCTGAAGCCCTGGATGGTATTGGCGAAGATCGGCCCGGAGATGTTTGGAATCACCATCGCGACGATCCTGCCCCGCGCCGACGCCAGCCCACCCGCCACCAGGTTCGGCACATAGCCCAATTCGGCAACCACCGCCGCGATGCGTTCGCGGCGTTCGGGCGAGACCTGCTCCGGCTGGTTGAAATAGCGCGACACGGTAATCGCTGACACACCGGCCTGGCGCGCCACGGTATTCAAGGTGACGCGGCCGGCACCACGGCGTTTCCGGGGTTTGTCTTCGCTCAAGGGACGATCCTGTTAAAAACCTAAAAGAATATAAAACTAATTTTTTAGTATTTGACGCTCTATATCGCACCTACCAATAATGCCGATGTTAGCGCTACCAAAGCGTTTTGTCTGCTACTCGCTCGAGCGAATGCCCAAGACGGATTCAACGGCGCTGTCGTCGCAGAACGGCAGCGGTTCAGGGCATTTTTCGAGCGGTCAGAGCATGCACACACATTCGGGGCAACCTCAAAAACTTTCGCAATCCATACGCGCCGCCACCGGGCGCCGCGCCCACCTGGGTTGGCTACTGGCGGGGCTCGCCGCCCTGCCCGTTCCCGCTGCATTCGCCGCCGACGACCAGGAACCCACCCTCAAGCCGGTCACGGTCACCGCCACCCGCCGCGAAGAGTCGCTGCAAAAAGTCCCGGTAGCAGTTTCGGTGCTCGATGGCGAACAACTGGAGCGTGACAATCGCAACGGCGTGGCGAGCATCGTCCAGCAGGTACCCTCGCTGAATTTCCGTACCGGCGCGTCGAACAAGGACACCTCGTTGTTCGTACGCGGAGTGGGCACGATATCCACCTCGCCCGGGGTTGAACCCACGGTGGCGACGGTGATTGACGGCGTGGTGTACGCCCGCCCCGGCCAGGCTACCCTGGACCTGCTCGACCTGGATCGTGTCGAAGTGCTGCGCGGGCCCCAGGGCACACTGTTCGGCAAGAACGCCTCGGCCGGCGTGCTGAATATCACCAGCAAGGCGCCGACGGCCGAGACCCACGGCTATATCGACCAGTCCTACTTCAGCGGCAATGAAAGCCGCACCCGCTTCGGCCTGGGCGGCAGCCTGATTCCCGGCACGCTAAAGGGCTCCATCAGCGGGCTGTTCGGCAGCTACGACGGTAACGTCGACAACAAGCACAACGGCCAGGAAGTGAACGGCTACAACCATCAGGGCCTGCGCGGCAAACTGGAGTTCACCCCCAACGACGACGTGAAACTGACCCTGATTGCCGACTACATGCAGTCCCACGACGATGCGCCAAATGGCGTGGTGAGCAAATCCCTGACCCCGGCGTTCGCCAACGCGCTGAACCCGGTGCGCGGGACCAGCGACAACCGCGACATCAACACCGACACCCGCAGCCACGTGGAGGACACCAACAAAGGCCTGTCTGCCCAACTGGACTGGAACCTCGGCGACTACACCCTGACCTCGATCACCGCCTGGCGCGGCTGGGACAACACCCAGTACCAGGACGGCGACCGCCTGGGCACCGTGACCGCCGCTTTCCCCGGCACCGCCGACAAAGGCCAACTGGCGTTCGACCAATACTCCCAGGAGCTGCGCCTGGCCTCGCCCAAAGGCGAATTCCTCGAATACGTCGGCGGCCTGTTCTACATGCACGGCAAGGATCAGGAAACCTACCAGCGCACCCTGACCACCACCACGCGCACCGACCGCGGCATCGCCGACTACGGCACCACCAGCGACAGCTACGCGGTGTTCGGCGAGACCACGCTGAATTTCACCTCGGCCTTTCGTGGCATCGCCGGCCTGCGCTACACCCACGACGACCTGGAATACGATCACCGCCGTGTCTCCACCTCGGCCACCACTGTCAGCGGCATTCAACCGGCCACCAGCAGTTCCGGCTCGGTGGACGAAGACGGCTGGTCCGGCCGGCTTGGGGTGCAATACGACCTGAGCGACACCGTCACCAGCTACCTGACCTACTCGCGCGGCTACAAGGGCCCGGCCTACAACGTGTTCTTCAACATGCAGCCACGGGACACCGACGCGCTGAAACCGGAGACCTCCAACACCTGGGAAGTCGGGATCAAGGCCACCAGCTGGAACAACCGCCTGACCACCAACCTGGCGATCTTCCACAGCGACTACGACAACTACCAGGCGAACTTCTTCGACACCGTCGCCGGGCAAGTGGTGACGCGCCTGATCAACGCCGGCAGCGTCAGCACCGAAGGCGTCGAATTCGACTACGCCCTGCAGGCCACCCAACAACTCAAACTCTCCGGCGCGCTGGCCTACACCCGGGCCCGCATCGATGAGTTCGCCTGCCCGCCTGGCGCGGCGGCGTCCTGCAACGTCAACGGCAAGCCGCTGCCCTTCAGCCCGGACTGGAAAAGCTACGTGCGCGCCGACTACAGCATCCCGCTGGATAACGGCCTGGATATCGAACTGGGTACCGACTACAGCTGGCAGAGCGAAGTGCAGTACGACATCAGCCAGAACGTCGACACCAAGCAAGGCGCCTACGGCATCTGGAACGCCAGCGTCGCCCTGGCCGACTACAGCAACGGCTGGCGCGTGGCCCTGCTGGCGAAGAACCTCACCGACAAGTCCTATTCACCGCTGCTGGCCAGTGGCGGCAGCTACATCTACCGCGCCGTGCCCCGTGACGATGAGCGTTACTTCGGCGTGCAACTGCGCAAGGATTTTTGAGCATGCCCCGTGAACTGAAACTCGGCGCTTTCCTGATGGCCACCGGGCACCACGTCGCCGCCTGGCGTCACCCCGATGTACCGGCCAATGCCGGGCTGGATTTCGCCCACTACAAACGCCTGGCGCAAATTGCCGAAGCGGCGAAATTCGACGCGCTGTTCGTGGCCGACAGCATTGCCGCCGCCACCGGCGAAATTGCCAGCCGCATGGCGCGCTCGGATCACTTCGAGCCACTGACGCTGCTGTCGGCATTGAGCGTGGTGACCGAACACATCGGCCTGATCGCCACGGCCACCACCAGCTACAACGAGCCGTACCATGTGGCGCGCAAGTTCGCCTCACTGGATCATCTGTCCGGCGGGCGCGCCGGCTGGAACCTGGTGACCTCGGACAACGCCGCCGAAGCACAGAATTTTGGCCGCGACGAGCACCTCGGCCACGGCGAACGCTACAGCCGTGCCCGGGAATTTCACCAGGTGGTGACGGGGCTGTGGGACAGCTGGGAAGACGATGCCTTTGTGCGCGACAAGGCGAGTGGCAGCTACTACGACCCGGCGAAACTGCATGTACTCGGGCATGTCGGCGAACACTTTCGTGTGAAGGGCCCGCTGAACGTGGCGCGCTCGCCCCAGGGTCAGCCGGTGATTGTCCAGGCGGGTTCGTCCGAGGCAGGCCGCGAATTGGCGGCACAAACTGCCGAAGTGGTGTTCACCGCCCAGACATCATTGGCCAATGCCCAGGCGTTCTATGCCGACCTCAAGGGTCGCCTGGCTCGATATGGGCGGGAACCGGATGCGCTGAAGATCATGCCGGGGGTGTTTGTGGTGGTCGGGCAGACAGAAACTGAAGCCCGGGACAAATTCGAGGCCTTCCAGCAGTTGGTCGAACCGCAGGTTGGCGTCGCGTTACTGGGGCGCATGCTGGGTAACTTCGACTTGTCCGGCTACCCGCTGGACGGCCCGCTGCCGGACCTGCCATTGACCGACAGCGGCCAGCGCAGCCGCCAGCAACTGCTGACCGAACTGGCGGGCCGCGAACAGCTGAGCCTGGCGCAACTGGGCCGGCGCATCGCCGGTGGCCGTGGGCACTACAGCCTGATCGGCACACCCGCGCAGATCGCCGATGAACTGCAGCACTGGTTCGAGAATGGCGCTGCCGATGGCTTCAATGTGCTGGTGCCGCACCTGCCGGGCGGGCTGGAAGATTTCGCCCAATGGGTGGTGCCGGAACTGCAACGGCGTGGCCTGTTCCGCACCGAATACGCCGGCACCACCCTGCGTGAAAACCTTGGATTGGCGCGACCGGCCAATCGCTTTGCGGAGAAACCGGCATGAGAATTCCTGCACTGTTGTTTGCGCTGTTTGCCCTGACTCAAACTGCAATGGCCGCCGAGCCGGCCACCCTGAGGATCGGCTACCAGAAAGGCTCGATCGCCCTGGTACTCGCCAAGGAACATGGCCTGCTGGAAAAACGCTTCGACCAGACCAAGGTGCAATGGATCGAATTCCCCGCTGGCCCTCAGATGCTCGAAGCCTTGAATGTGGGCGCGCTGGACGTGGCGTCCACCGGTGATATCCCGCCATTGTTCGCCCAGGCGGCGGGCGCCGACCTCGTCTACATCGGCGCTGAACCGCCCAAGCCGACGGCAGAAACCATCCTGGTGCAGGCCGACAGCCCACTGCACTGCATCGCCGACCTCAAGGGCAAGAAAGTCGCCTTCCAGAAAGGCTCCAGCTCCCACAACCTGATCCTGCGGGCCTTGAACAAAGCCGGCCTGAGCTACAAGGATATCCAGCCGGTTTACCTGCCACCGGCCGATGCCCGCGCCGCCTTCGAGCAAGGCAGTGTCGACGCCTGGGCAATCTGGGAGCCCTACTCGTCACTGGCCCTGAGCCAAAGCCCGAGCCGCGTCCTGGCCAACGGCGAAGGCTTGAACCTGTCTGGGCCGATCTATACCGCGCGCCGTGCATACGCCGAGGCCAATGGTCCGTTCATCCACGCCCTGCTCGATGAACTGAGCGCCGCCGAAGCCCTGACCCGCAGCCAGCGCGAAGACAGCCTGCAGGTGCTGACCCGTTTCATGGGTTTGCCGGCCGGGGTGATTGCACGTTACGTCGACAACCGGCCGCCATCGCCGATCCTGCCGATTGATAAGCACATCATTGGGGCGCAGCAAGAGACGGCGGACCTGTTTTACCAGAACCGCCTGCTGCCCAAGCCCATCGATGTACAGAAGGCTATATGGCAGGCTCCTCAGAAGTCGACGGTGGCCGACAGCAAGTAAGTGCGCGGCGTCGACAAGGTCAATCCCGGCTCGCTGTCATCCGAGGCACCGGCCGAACTCCAATAGCGCCGGTTGGCCACGTTCTCGACATTGGCCCGCAGGGTGATGTGCTTGTCGTCGACCTTGAAGGCGTAGCGTGCGCCGACATCAAGCCGCGTCCAGGCGTCGATTTCCTTGACGTTGGACTGGTCCAGGTACTGCGAGCTGGAATAGATCCCGCGGCTGGTCAGGGTCAGGCCTTCAACAGTCGGCACGTCCCACTCCGCGCCCAGGTTGACGTTGTACTTGGGCGTGGCCGGCGCGCGGTTGCCGTCGTAGGTGCCGTTGGTGGTGTGGGTCAGTTCGCTGTCGATGTACATCACCCCGCCCAGCAGGCGGAAGCCCTTGAGCGGCTCGCCGAACACGCTGAGTTCCACGCCATCGTTCTGGCGCTTGCCATTGGGGCCGAAGACCAGCGTGGTGGCGTTGGTCTCGTAGGCCGGCTGCTTGATCCGGAATACAGCGGCCGTCACTGCGAACGCACCGGCGTCGTACTTGGCGCCGACTTCGACCTGACGGCTGATGAACGGTGGGAAGATTTCGTCATCGTTGACCGACGCCGACGGCGCGACCTTGCCCTGGCTCAGGCCTTCCATGTAGTTGGCGTACAACGAGAGCTTGTCGGTGGCCTTGAACAGGATGCCGCCGGACGGTGAAATTTTTTCCTCGTCGTAGGCGGTGTCGCCTTTGACGTCATCGGTCCAGTCGTCGACCTTGACCCGCTGCCAGCGCGCACCGAGGGTCAGCAGCAACCGGTCATCGAAAAAACCCAGGGTGTCGGACAACGCCACACCGCTGAAACGGTTTTCGGTGTAGACCTTCGAGTCAAATCGCGTTGGCCGGCCAGGCGCCGGGGTTTCCACAGGGTTGTAGATATTGCTCGAACCCTGCGCATATCGCGCGCCGCCGTTTTCGAAGTCCATGTAGAAGTAGCTGGCCGCCAGGTTGACCTCATGGCTCACCGGGCCGGTATGGAACCAGTTGCGCACGCCCGCCGTGGCGGTGCGCACGTTTTCATCACGGGTGAAGTCGCGGGGCTGCACGCTGAAATCGCCGGCGTTGTTGGTCACTGACACAGCATGGCGCAGGAAGTCATGGTTGCTTTTGCGCGCACCGACGCCGCCGTAGAGCATTAGGTTGTCGCTGAGATCAAACTCGCCGTTGACCGTACCGAAGGTGTCGTTGGTGCTTGCCTTGCTCCAGGGCTGCGCGTAGTTGTGGCGTACGTCGTTGGCACTCGGCACCCTGGCGTTGGGCCCGACTTGCACACGTTCCTGGGGGGCGTCGGTGTCGCGCTCGGTGCGGCCGATGTCGGTGGAGAGTCGCAGGCGTTCACCGCGAAAATCCAGGCCCAACACGGCCATTTCGCGGTCGACACTCTGGTGATCCCAGGCGGTGTCGCCGGACTGTTTCACGCCGTTGAAACGCAGGCCGAACTGGTTGTCTTCACCAAAACGCCGGCCGATATCCACGGCTCCGCCCGCCTGGCTGTCGGAGGCCCAACTGCCGGTGAGCGAGGTGATGGGTGTGTCGGTGGCACGCTTGGGCACCACGTTGATCCCGCCGCCCACGCTGCCCCGTGGCGAGATGCCGTTGATCAACTGGCTGGGGCCTTTGATGATGTCGACGCGCTCGGCCATTTCCATGTCGATGGTGTAGGTCGGCAATACGCCATAGAGGCCGTTGTAGGCGACATCACTGTTGAACAGGCTGAAGCCGCGAATGGTGAATTGCTCATAGCGCCCGCCGGCCGGGTTGGTGGCGCGCACCGAGGGGTCGCTGGCAATCAGGTCGCCAAGGGTACGCGCCTGTTGGTTCTTGACCGCCGCGCTGGTGTAGGTGGTCATGCTGAACGGGGTATCCATGAAGTCCTTCGAGCCCAGCAGGCCCTGGGAGCCACGGCGCGCCACCTGGCCACCAGCAAAGGACTCGCTGCCGGCATCGCCGGTGGTGCCGAGAATCGAGGTGGGCGCCAGTTGCAGGCTGCCGCCTTCGGGAACCGGGGTCAGCCTATAGGCCTGCTCGCCCATTGGCTGCAGTTGCAGGCCGGAGCCCTGGAGCAGGCGCGCGAAACCTTCTTCGACGCCGTATTCGCCGGACAACCCGCTGCTGTTGCGGCCGCTGACCAGCGCCGGGTCCACCGAGAGGTTGACCCCGGCCAGCCCGGCGAAACGGGTCAGCGCGGCGCTCAGGCTGCCGGCCGGCACCTGGTAGCTGCGCCGGGACGCAACGTCTTCGGCATAGCTGATGGGAACGAACAACGGGCTGGCACTCAGGCTCAGCATGAGGCTGAGGTTCAGCAACGGGCGTATTGCGGGCATTGGAAGAAGCTCTCGATTTTGTTCACTTACCTGGAATGACCAGTCACGTGAAAAAAAGGGACAGGCTTCAGCCACTATTTTTTGATTATTACGGTTTGATGCCTTTGAGCTTCTGGAGCAGCTCCATCAATTGCTCCAGGGATTCCTCGCCGAACTGCTCCTGAATCTTCAGGTAATTGCTTTCCATCCCGGCGCTCATGTCGACGAAACACTGCTGACCCTGTTCGGTCAGGGCGACGAACACCCGGCGCTGGTCTTCGGCGGATTTGCGCCGGCGCACGATGCCGTCACGCTCCAGCCGCCCCAGTACGCCGGTCATGCTCGGCTTGAGGATGCATGCGAGGTGCGCCAGTTGGTGGCTTTCGAGTTCGCCTTGCTGGCGCAGGATGCGGATCACCCGCCACTGCTGTTCGGTCAGGTCATGTTCATTGAGCAACGGCCGGAAGAACGCCATGGTCGCTTCGCGGGCCTGGAGCAAGGTGAGCGTAAGGGACGGTCTGGGGGTGGGCATGGTTCACGCGCAATAGAGGTCGAAGCGACGAAGCTTAGAGTCGGTGTTCCGCGTGCGCAACCCGACGCACGCAGCAAGTCGTTAATTTCGAAACGAATTCATAAAAACCTGTTAATCCAGCTATTCAGCCTAAAGATAACATGTTAACAATATGCCCGCCCCTGCCCCGGTGGCGGGCTCTACCAACAAAAACAACAAAAGGAACGCCCCTCATGCATTCGTGCCTCTTTCGCACGGCGGCAAGCGCTGGCCTGTGCGCCGCGTTTAGCCCTCTGGTCGCCCACGCCGACTTCATCCAGGACAGCAAGGCCAGCCTGGACCTGCGCAATTTCTACATGAACCGCGACTTTCGCCAGGCCAACGCGCCGCAGAACAAGGCAGACGAATGGGCGCAAGGTTTTGTGCTGCGCCTGGAGTCGGGCTATACCGAAGGCGTGGTCGGGTTTGGCGTGGACGCCCTGGGTGAAATGGGCCTGAAGCTCGACTCCAGCCGCGACCGCCGGGGCACCGGGCTGTTGCCGTCTGGCGCCAGCGGCGAGCCGGCCGACAGCTACAGCGAACTCGGCCTGACCGCCAAATTGCGCGTGTCGAAAACCGTGCTCAAGCTCGGCACCCTGCAACCGCTGTTGCCGGTGGCCGCCTATAACGACACGCGCCTGCTGCCGTCAACCTACAACGGTGAACTGGTGACCTCCCAGGACATCGACGGCCTGACGTTGAACGTCGGCCGCCTGGAAAAGCAGAACCTGCGGGACTCCTCCAACAACGAATCCATGAGCTACGGCGGCGTCTCCAGCAGCCACCTGGACCTGGCCGGCGGCACCTACGCAATCAATCCGCACCTGGCGGCGACTTATTACTACGCGCAGATGCAGGACATCTACCGCCAGAATTTCATCGGCCTGGTGCATGACCTGCCGCTGGCCCAAGGCGTGAACCTGCGTACCGACCTGCGCTACTTCGACACCCGCGAGCAAGGCAGCGCCCTGCTGCGCAGCGCTTCGCGGGTGGACGGCGGGCGGATCGACAACCGCTTTTTCAACGGCATGTTCAGTTTGTCGGTGGGCGCACACAAATTTGGCCTGGGCTTTCAGAGCCTTTCCGGCGACGGCGACTTTGCCTTCCCGGGGCAAGATCCGTATTCGGTCAACCTGGTGACCATCAATATCTTCACCAAGGCCAACACCGATGCCTGGCAGGCGCGCTACGACTACAACTTCGCCGCCCTCGGCCTGCCGGGCCTGACCTTCATGACCCGCTACGTCGACGGCAGCCACGCGCAAACCGCCACGGTGCGCAACGGCCGGGAATGGGAGCGCGACACCGACCTGGTCTACACCGTGCAGAGCGGCCCGCTGAAGAACGTCAACGTGCGCCTGCGCAATGCGACCCTGCGCTCAAGCAACGGCCTGACCAGCGACATCGACGAAAGCCGGGTGATCATCGGCTACACCGTAGCCCTGTGGTAACGCTGGCCACCTCAACGCAACCCCGATTGACGCTGGCGGTATTCCCCCGGCGTCATCTGCGCGTAGCGCTGGAAGAACCGGCTGAAATACGCCGGGTCCTTGAACCCCAACTGGTAGCAGATTTCATTCGCCGAACTGCCGGTGAACAGCAGCAGGCGTCGGGCCTCCTGCATCAGCCGCTCCAGAATCAGGCGCTTGGACGGCAGGTCGGCGATGCGTCGGCACACCTCGTTGAGCCGCGCTTCAGTGACGCCGATACCGTCGGCATAGCGCGACAGCGGCCAGTGTTGCAGGTAGTGGTCTTCGATCAGTTCGTTGAAGCGGTGAAAAATCCGCAGGTCTTCGTGACGTGCAGGGCGGGCTTCCAGGGAATTGGCGCAGAGCCGCAGCAGGCTGATCATGATCAGCCGCGTCAGGCTGTCCAGGGCCGAACCGCGTCCGCTGGCCTGGGCGTTGATCTCGCTGCACAGCTCATCAAACAGGAATTCCAGGCGGCGCACCTCGGGCTGAAACTCCGGTGCCAGCCGCGCCAACGCCACGCAGGCCGCCGGCAATTGTGCGCCGGGGGCCAGGCTGGGGTCGGCGTCAATCAAGGCCCACACCAGTTGCTGGCGCACGGTCAGCACATGGCCGTCGGCGTCGGCTTCGGTGACGAAGGAATGCGCCACCGTCGGCGGCGTGAGGAAAAACATCGGCCCGGATTCGAGGTACTGCTGGTCGTCCAGGTAGACCCGCACCGCGCCGGTCTTGACGTAATGCACCTGGAAAAACCGGTCATGGCGATGCACCGGCATGTTGCGGCCAAAAAATCCCGCCAGGTTGCCGAGCCGGTCGTAGTGCACCTCGGCATCGCTGTAACGCTGGTCGTAGACCTGCCCGATGTTGATGTTGGGGATCGGCTGACGATCGCTCATCACTGCATTCTCTTTGTTGTTTTGACTGCCCTGAAATATTGCCACGCTTGACGATAGTTAACATCTTAATTATAACGTTAACACGTTAACGAATTTCCCACGGTGCAGGTCCGAATCTGCCCCGCCACTGCCAGGAGAAAAGCATGAGCCGTGCCCTGCATGATGTTGCGAACGGCACCCTGTTCGGCGTTGCGCTGAACTACCAGGGGTTGCTGAACCAACGTCTCGCCGAATTCGAACAAGCGCCTTACCAGAAACCACCGGTGAAGCCGGTGCTGTTTATCAAGACGCCCAATACCCGCAACGGCCACGACGGCGTGGTGCTGCACCCGCAAGGTGAACGCCTGCAACCGGGCCCGGCACTCGGGGTGGTGATTGGCAAGAGCGCCAGCCGGGTCAGCGTCGAAAATGCCCTGGAGCATGTGGCGGGCTACACCATCGTCAATGAGTTCAGCCTGCCGGAAGACAGCTACTACCGCCCGGCGGTGAAAGCCAAGTGCCGGGACGGTTTCTGCGCATTGGGCCCGGAACTGGTGGCCTGCGACCAGGTCGCCAATCCGCATCAATTGAGCGTGAAGCTGTTCGTCAACGGTGAACTGCGCCAGCAAAACTCCACCGCCAACTTCGTGCGCAGCCTGCCGCAGTTGATCGCCGAGATCAGCGAGTTCATGACCCTGCACGAGGGCGACCTGCTGATCACCGGCACGCCCGAAGGCCGGGTGGATGTGCAACCCGGCGACACGGTTGAAGTCGAGATCAGCGGCCTGGGCCGCCTGGTCAACCACATCAAGGCAGAGGAGCTGTCATGAAACACGCCCGTATTCGCTTTGAAGGTGAAGCCCACCAGGTGCTGGTAGAAGCTGAAAACGCCGTGCGCCTGGCCGACGGTCGCCTGCTGGCTGAAGACCAGGTCGAATGGCTGCCACCGGCCACCGGCAGCATGTTTGCCCTCGGCCTGAACTACGCCGACCACGCCGCCGAACTGGCCTTCAAGCCACCGACTGAACCGCTGGCGTTCATCAAGTCCCCCGGCACCTACACCGGCCACAACCAGGTGACCTGGCGCCCGGACAACGTCGCCTACATGCACTACGAGTGCGAACTGGTGGCGGTCATCGGCAAGCCTGCGCGCAACGTCAAGCGCGAGAACGCCCTGGAGTATCTGGCCGGCTACACGGTGTGCAACGACTACGCGATCCGCGACTACCTGGAAAACTACTACCGCCCCAACCTGCGGGTGAAAAACCGCGACGCCACCACGCCCGTGGGCCCATGGATCGTGGATGTCGCCGACGTGCCGGACCCGAGCAACCTGAAGCTGCGCACCTGGATCAACGGTGAACTGCGCCAGGAAGGCAGCACGAAAGACATGATTTTCGACATCCCGTATTTGATCGAGTACCTGTCCAGCTTCATGACCTTGCAGCCCGGCGACATGATCGCCACCGGCACCCCGGAAGGCCTGGCGGATGTGGTGCCGGGGGACGAAGTGGTCGTGGAAGTCGAAGGCGTCGGTCGCCTGGTCAATCGAATTGTCAGCGAGGCGGACTTTTTCGCCGCCCGTAAAGAGGCTTGAGCAATATGATCAAACACTGGATCAACGGCCGTGAGGTCGAGAGCAAAGACACCTTCATCAACTACAACCCGGCCACCGGCGAAGCCATCGGTGAAGTGGCCAGCGGCGGTGCCGAGGAAGTGGCGCAGGCCGTTGCAGCAGCCAAGGAAGCCTTTCCGAAGTGGGCAGGCACACCGGCCAAGGAACGGGCCCGCCTGATGCGCAAGCTCGGTGAGCTGATCGAACAGAACGTGCCGCACCTGGCCGAGCTGGAAACCCTCGACACCGGCCTGCCGATCCACCAGACCAGGAACGTGCTGATTCCCCGGGCGTCCCACAACTTCGATTTCTTCGCCGAAGTCTGCACCCGCATGGACGGCCACAGTTACCCGGTGGACGACCAGATGCTCAACTACACCCTGTACCAGCCGGTGGGCGTGTGCGCGTTGGTGTCGCCATGGAACGTGCCGTTCATGACCGCCACCTGGAAGACTGCGCCGTGCCTGGCACTGGGCAATACCGCGGTGCTGAAAATGTCCGAGCTGTCGCCGCTGACGGCCAATGAACTGGGGCGCCTGGCGGTCGAAGCCGGGATTCCCAACGGCGTGCTGAACGTGATCCAGGGCTACGGCGCCACCGCCGGTGATGCGCTGGTGCGCCACCCGGACGTGCGGGCGATTTCCTTCACCGGCGGTACCGCCACCGGCAAGAAAATCATGCAGACCGCCGGGCTGAAAAAGTACTCCATGGAACTGGGCGGCAAGTCGCCGGTGCTGATCTTTGAAGACGCCGACCTGGACCGCGCCCTCGACGCGGCACTGTTCACCATCTTCTCGCTCAACGGTGAGCGCTGCACCGCTGGCAGCCGGATCTTCATTCAGGAGAGCGTGTACCCGCAGTTCGTCGCCGAATTTGCCGCCCGCGCCAAACGCCTGATCGTCGGCGACCCGCAGGACCCGAAGACCCAGGTCGGCTCGATGATCACCCAGGCCCACTACGACAAGGTCACCGGCTACATCAGGATTGGCCTCGAAGAAGGCGCCACCCTGCTGGCCGGCGGCCTGGAACGCCCGGCCAACCTGCCGGCGCACTTGAGCCGCGGGCAGTTTATCCAGCCGACGGTGTTTGCCGATGTGAACAACAACATGCGCATCGCCCAGGAAGAAATCTTTGGCCCGGTGGTGTGCCTGATCCCGTTCAAGGACGAAGCCGAAGCGCTGCAACTGGCCAACGACACCGAGTACGGCCTGGCGTCCTATATCTGGACCCAGGACATCGGCAAGGCGCATCGTCTGGCCTACGGCATCGAAGCCGGCATGGTGTTCATCAACAGCCAGAACGTGCGGGACTTGCGCCAGCCGTTTGGTGGGGTAAAAGGTTCCGGCACCGGCCGTGAAGGCGGCCAGTACAGCTTCGAAGTGTTTGCCGAGATCAAGAACGTGTGCATTTCCATGGGCAGTCATCACATCCCGCGCTGGGGTGTGTAACCCGGATATAACAACGCTACCTGTAGGAGCGAGCTTGCTCGCGAAGAACCCGCAGGCGCCGCGGGCTAACAGAAGTGCTGCGTTATCGTTGACGTTTTTCGCGAGCAAGCTCGCTCCTACAAAAGAATAAATACTCAGGAGAATGATCATGGGCGAAGTGGTTCTGGCAGCGAAGATCTGCCACGTCCCCTCGATGTACCTGTCGGAACTGCCCGGCAAGCACCACGGTTGCCGCGAAGCAGCCATCGCCGGGCACAAGGAAATCGGGCGGCGCGCCCGTGAACTGGGGGCCGACACCGCGGTGGTGTTCGACGTGCACTGGCTGGTCAACAGCGGCTATCACGTCAACTGCGGCGAGCATTTCAAGGGCACCTACACCAGCAACGAGCTGCCGCACTTCATCAAGAACATGGAGTACGAGTACCCGGGCTGCCCCGAGCTGGGCGAGTTGATCGCCGCCGAGGCCAACCTGGCCGGCGTGCGCACCATGGCCCACAACATCCCGAGCCTGGAGCTGGAATACGGCACCCTGGTGCCGATGCGCTACATGCACATGGGCGTGCCGGACGCGCAGAAGTTCGACGTGATCTCGATTGCCGCGTGGTGCGCCTGGCACCGCCTGGAAGACAGCTTTGCGTTCGGCGCCGCCGTGCGCCGGGCGATCGAGAAAAGCGACCGCAAAGTCCTGGTGCTGGCCTCGGGCTCCCTCTCCCACCGTTTCTCGGACGACCGCGAAGCCGAAGCCAACATCCACAACTGGACCCGTGAATTCGACAAACAGATGGACCTGCACGTGGTGGAGATGTGGAAGCAAGGCCGCTTCAAGGAGTTCTGCGCAATGCTGCCGGACTACGCCGAGCACTGCTTCGGCGAAGGCAAGATGCACGACACCGCGATGCTCCTGGGACTGCTGGGCGGGCCGGACTACAACCAGCCGGCCGAGATCATCACCCAGCCGTTCGGCAGTTCGGGCACCGGGCAGATCAATGCCATTTTCCCTTTATGAGCCTTGGTGAGGATCAAATGTGGGAGCTGGCTTGCCTGCGATGCAGGCACCTCGGTGTATCTGTCGCACCGAGTTGATGCCATCGCAGGCAAGCCAGCTCCTACAAGGAATTCGCTGCACCTCACCCCAAGAGGAGATACACATGCCGCACTTCATCGCGGAATACACCGACAACATCGAGCAGCAGGCCAACCTGCCGGCTCTGTTCGAGCAGGTTCACGCCGTGCTGGGGGACAGCGGCGTGTTTCCCCTGGGGGGCATTCGCAGTCGCGGGGTGCGCCTGGACACCTGGCGCATGGCCGACGGGAAGCATGACTACGCCTTCGTCCATATGACCCTCAAGGTTGGCCACGGGCGCGACCTGGAAACCCGCAAGGCGGTGGCCGAAGCCCTGTTCAAGGTCATCACCGAGCACTTCGCCGAGCTGCAATCCCAGCGGCTGCTGGCGTTGTCGTTCGAGATGATCGAGCTGCACCCCGAGCTGAATTTCAAGCAGAACAACGTGCACGCATTCCTGAAGAACCAGGCGGGCTGAGCACAGCCCACCTTTCCGCCCATGGCCACTCAAACAAAAAAGAACAACATCATGAGCACAGCCACTACCGCCGACAGCACCACCCTGATCGAACATCAGCGCACCCACAGCATCGTCACCTGGCGACTGATGCCGTTGCTGCTGATCTGCTACCTGTTTGCCCACCTGGACCGCATCAACATCGGCTTCGCCAAGATGCAGATGAGCACCGACCTGCACTTCAGCGACACGGTGTATGGCCTCGGTGCCGGCCTGTTTTTCATCGCCTACGCGCTGTTCGGCGTACCCAGCAACATGGCCCTGGACCGGGTCGGCCCACGGCGCTGGATCGCCTGCCTGATGGTGGTGTGGGGCGTGCTCTCCACCAGCATGCTGTGGATCGAAAGCTCCACGGGCTTCTACGTGCTGCGCTTTCTGCTGGGGGTGGCCGAAGCCGGCTTCTTCCCGGGGATCCTGGTGTTCCTCAACCGCTGGTACCCGGCCCGCCGCCGGGCGCAAGTCACCGCACTGTTTGCGATTGCCGTGCCCATGGCCGGTGTGATTGGTGGCCCGTTGTCCGGTGCAATCCTGGAGAACTTCCATGATTTCGGCGGGCTGCGGGGCTGGCAGTGGATGTTCCTGATCGAAGGCGCCCCGGTGGTGCTGCTCGGCCTGGTCGTCCTGAAATACCTGCCCGACAGCTTCGAAACCGTGAAGTGGCTGGAGCCCGCGCAAAAGCAACAACTGCGCGAGCAACTGAGCACTGAAGAACAGCGCAAATCCATCACCTCCTTCGGCGGCATCCTGCGTGACCCGCAGGTGTGGCTGCTGGTGGCGGTGTACTTCGCGGTGATGCTGGCGGTGAACACCCTGGCGTTCTGGATGCCCACCCTGATCCACGGCGCCGGCATCGGCCGCGACAGCCAGGTCGGCCTGCTGAGCGCCGTACAGTATCTGGCCGGGTGCTTCTTCATGATCGGCTGCGGGCGCTCGTCCGACCGCAACCGCGAACGCCGCTGGCACCTGTGCGTGCCGTTGCTGATGTCGGCCATCGGTATTGCGGTGGCCGGGCTCTCGCCCACCAACCCGACCCTGGTGCTGGGTGGCCTGATCCTCGCCGGCATGGGCGCCAGCGCTGCGCTGCCGATGTTCTGGCAATTGCCGCCGGCATTCCTGTCCAACAGCACCCAGGCGGCCGGCATCGCGCTGATCAGCTCGTTCGGCAGCATCGCTTCGTTCCTCGCGCCCTACCTGATCGGCTGGATGCGCGACACCACCCAAAGCGCGAGCCTGGCCCTGTACGTGCTGGCGCTGCTTATCGCCCTCGGCGGCCTGCTGGTGCTGCGCACCCATGCGGCCATCGTCAATCCCCAGTAGAGATTTTGTCATGCTTGATCAAGCCCTTATTCAGCAAGCCGCCGCCCGCCTCGACCAGGCCGAGCGTTCCCGTGAACAGGTGCGCCAGTTTTCCCTGGAGCATCCGAACATCACGATTGAAGACGCCTACGCCATCCAGCGCGCCTGGGTGGCCCGGAAAATCAAGGACGGGCGCAAGCTGGTCGGACACAAGATCGGCCTGACGTCGCGGGCGATGCAGGTGTCGTCGAACATCACCGAGCCGGATTACGGCGCCCTGCTCGATGACATGTTCTTCGACGAAGGCACCGACATCCCCTTCGAGCGCTTCATCGTGCCGAGGGTGGAAGTGGAACTGGCGTTCATCCTCGGCAAGCCGCTGAAGGGCCCGAACTGCACGATTTTCGATGTGCTCGATGCCACTGAATGGGTGATCCCGGCGCTGGAAATCATCGACGCCCGCATCCAGCAGATCGACCCGCACACCAACGCCACCCGCAAGGTGTTCGACACCATTTCCGACAACGCCGCCAATGCCGGCGTGGTGATGGGCGGCAGCGCCGTGCGCCCCACCGAGATCGACCTGCGCAAGGTGCCGGCGGTGCTGTACCGCAACGGGGTGATCGAAGAGTCCGGGGTGTCGGCTGCGGTACTTAACCATCCGGCCAAGGGCGTGGCCTGGCTGGCGAACAAACTGGCGCCGTACGACGTCACCCTGCAACCCGGCCAGATCATCCTCGGCGGCTCCTTCACCCGCCCGGTGGCGGCGAATCCGGGTGACACCTTCCATGTCGACTACGACATGCTGGGTTCCATCTCCTGCCGCTTTGTCTGAATACTGGAGGACTGTTTCATGGACATGCCCATCAACCGTTTCAAGCAGCGCCTGCAACGTGGCGAGACCCAGATCGGCCTGTGGCTCGGTTTGGCGGACGCTTATTGCGCCGAACTGGCGGCGAATGCCGGGTTCGACTGGCTGCTGATCGACGGCGAGCACGCGCCCAATGACCTGCGCGGCATGCTCGGCCAACTGCAGGCTGTCGCGCCTTATGACAGCCAACCGGTGATTCGCCCGGTGATCGGCGATACGGCGTTGATCAAGCAGGTGCTGGATATCGGCGTGCAGACGCTGTTGGTGCCGATGGTGGAGACGGCTGACCAGGCACGGCAGCTGGTGCGGGCGATGCGTTATCCACCGGGTGGTGTACGGGGCGTGGGCAGCGCGCTGGCGCGGGCGTCGCGCTGGAACAGTATTCCCGGTTACCTGGATGAGGCCGATGCGCAGATGTGCCTGCTGGTGCAGATCGAGAACCGTGAAGGCCTGGACAACCTCGATGCGATTGCGGCGGTTGACGGAGTGGACGGGGTGTTTATCGGCCCGGCGGACCTGAGCGCGGCCATGGGGCACCGGGGGAATCCCGGGCACCCCGAGGTGCAGGCGGCGATTGAGGACGCGATTGGGCGGATTCAAAAAGCCGGCAAGGCGGCGGGCATCTTGAGTGCGGATGAGAAACTGGCGCGGCGGTATATCGAGTTGGGGGCGGCGTTTGTGGCGGTGGGGGTGGATACGACGGTGTTGATGCGCGGGTTGCAGGGGTTGGCGGCGAAGTTCAAAGACACTGCGGCACCAGCCACTACCGGCGGCGTGTACTGACGCTCTGAAACCACAAAGATCCAAAATGTGGGAGCGGGCTTGCTCGCGAAAGCGGTGTATCAGTGCCAGGTTTGTTGGCTGACCCACCGCA
>NZ_JBSVWQ010000042.1:0-39966 GCF_054071215.1 Pseudomonas sp. SDO5522_S412
TGTATTGACTGACACACCGCATTCGCGAGCAAGCCCGCTCCCACATTGGATTTTCATCGACCGGACTAAATCATCCGGCGCAATACCGCGCAATCTTCAGCATGCCAATCCGCCAGCTCCGGCCACGGGTTTTCCGGCAGATTGACCAGCACAGTCTTCGTCCCCGCCGCCCGCCCGCAATCCAGATCAAACCGGTAATCACCGACCATCACCATCTCTTGCGGCGCCACTTCCCACGCTCGCGCCAGCTTCAACAAACCACCCGGGTCAGGCTTGGGCGGCGCATCATCACGCCCCAACACATCCTCGGCCGCAAAGCAGTCCGCCAGGCCGATCGCCTGCAATGTCACATGGGCCAGCTCCCGCGCATTGCGCGTCAGGATGCCCAGGCGATAACCCCGCCCGGCCAATTCCCGCACCAACTCCACGGCACCGGTAGCGGCTACCGAACCCAGCGCCAGCTCACGCTCATGCGCGAGCAACCACGCATGCTTGGCCGCTGCTTCATCGGCGGGCAACGCCGCCAGGTGCGTAAGAATGTCGTCAGTCGCCGGAATATCCAGGGCCACGCGGATCGCCGCAAAATCATGCACGGCCACCGTCAGGGTGCCATCCATGTCGAACACCCAGTGCTTCACATCACTGAGGCTCATGCCCAATCCTTGCGATGACGAATCAAGCCTTCCTGGGTGACCGATGCCACCAGTTGCCCGGCGCGGTTGTACACGCTGCCCCGGGAGAACCCACGGGAATTGCCGGCCCATGGGCTGTCCATGGCGTAGAGCAACCAGTCATCGGCACGCAGGTCGGCGTGGAACCACAGCGCGTGGTCGAGGCTGGCGACTTGCATGTCTTTCTGCCACACGGTCTTGCCGTGGGGCAGCAGCGAGGTGGTCAGCAGGCCGAAGTCCGAAGCGTAGGCCAGCAGGTATTTGTGCAGCGCCGGCGAGTCGGCCAGGGCGCCGTCCGCACGAAACCACACGTATTTGACCGGGTCGGACGGCTGCGGGTTGTACGGGTCTTTCTCGGTCACCGGCCTTACTTCGATTGGCTTGGGGCACAGCAGCTTTTCGCGCATGTGCTCGGGAATCAGGTGCGCGCGCTGCTGGGTCAGCTCCAGCTCCGACGGCAGGTTCTCCGGGCCGACCACCACGGGCATGGTGGTCTGGTGCTCGAAGCCTTCTTCGTCGTACTGGAACGAAGCGCTGCAGGTGAAGATCGGGTTGCCCTTCTGGATCGCCGTCACCCGGCGCGTGCTGAAACTGCCGCCATCGCGCACCCGGTCAACCGAATACACCACCGGCAACGCCGCATCGCCGGGGCGCAGGAAGTAACCGTGCAACGAATGCACATGCCGCGCCTCTTCAACGGTCTGGCTGGCCGCCGACAACGACTGGCCGAGCACCTGGCCGCCGAACAGCTGGCGAAAGCCCAGGTCCTGGCTGCGGCCGCGAAAGAGGTTTTCCTCGATCGGTTCCAGGGTCAGCAGGTCCACCAGATCTTCCAACACTTGGCTCATAGAGCATCTCCTACAACAATCTATTGGGCATTCCGGGCTGCTTATCCGTGCAGCGTGTCCAACCATTGGGCGCGGGTGATGCGATACAACACATGATGCCGCAAGGGGTCATCGGCTGCGACCTTAGGGTGTTCAAAATCTGCCAGGGGATCGTAATGCATACCGATGGCCTGCATGACTTTTTGTGATGGCAGATTGGCTTCAGTGGTAAACGAAACGATTTCGTCCAGCTTCAGCCGGTCGAAACCACAGCGCAGGGCAGTCCAGGCGGCTTCGCTGGCGTAACCCAGGCCCCAGTGTTCCCTGGCCAGGCGCCAGCCGATCTCCACCGCCGGAGTGAACGGGGCCTCGAAGCTCACATTCAGCAAGCCGGTGAGGCCGATGAACTCGCCGCTGTCCTTGCGCTGCAAGGCCCATAGGCCAAAACCGTACTCGGCAAAATGGCCGCGAATACGCCCGATCAGCGCGGCACTTTCCAGGCGGCTCAAGGTGGCCGGGAAATACCGCATCACCTGCGGGTCGGCGCACATGCGCGCAAACTCCGGCAAGTCGGCATCGCTCCATTGGCGCAGCACCAGGCGTGCGCTTTCCAATTGCAGTATCGGCTCCATTGGTCCCCCTCCCTTGCCATGTGCGTGAGTGTAACGCGCTGTTAAGATCCGTCGCTGGTTCCCGTCAGAAATCGCCATGCCCTTGCCATTGATCTACCACGACGACTACAGCCCCGAGTTCCCGGCAGACCACCGCTTCCCCATGGATAAATTCCGCCTGCTGCGTGACCACCTGGTGGAGAGCGGCCTGACACGGGACAGCCAACTGCTGCGCCCGGAACTCTGCCCCGCCGAGATTCTGGCCCTGGCCCATGAACCTGGGTATATCGAACGCTACATGAGCGGCGAGTTGTCGCGCGAAGACCAACGGCGCCTTGGCCTGCCTTGGAGCGAAGCCCTGGCCCGGCGCACCGTGCGCGCGGTGGGCGGTTCGTTGCTGGCCGCCGAGCAGGCCCTGGAACACGGCCTGGCCTGCCACCTGGCCGGCGGCACCCACCACGCCCACTACGATTACCCGGCGGGTTTCTGCATCTTCAATGACCTGGCCGTGATCAGCCATTACCTGCTGGCCAGCGGGCGGGTCAACCGGGTGCTGATCTTCGACTGCGACGTGCACCAGGGCGACGGCACCGCACGCATCCTCCACGACACCCCGGATGCAATCACCGTGTCCCTGCACTGCGAAAAGAACTTCCCCGCGCGCAAGGCGCAAAGCGACTGGGACATCCCGCTGCCCATGGGCATGGGCGACGCGGACTACCTCAAGGTGGTCGACGATGCCCTCAACTACCTGCTGCCGCTGTATCAGCCCGACCTGGTGCTGTATGACGCCGGCGTGGATGTACACAAGGACGACGCCCTCGGCTACCTCAAGCTGACAGACCAAGGCGTCGCCGCCCGCGATGAAAGCGTGATGCGGCACTGCCTGGGCCGCGATATTCCGGTGGTCGGGGTGATCGGCGGCGGCTACAGCAAAGACCGCCCTGCCCTGGCCCGTCGCCACGGGATCCTGCACCACAGCGCGCAGCGCGTCTGGACGTCATCAGGCTGTCATTGAGTTATGCGCGTTACCCACAATCGCTGTGGAACTGCCTGTGGATAACCTGAGTGAAAGCCCCTGCAGGCCATAAGCCGCCTGGCCTGCAGAAGGCTGTATGTTTTTTGATCAGGCAGCATGAGCATCCTCGGGTAGAATGCTCGGCCTACTTTGCCGAACCGCAGTTATCCCCATGCCCCAGACTCAAACCCCATCTCAACACGTCATCATCATCGGCGGCGGCCCGGCCGGGCTGATGGCCGCCGAAGTGTTGAGCCAGGCCGGGATCCGGGTCGACCTGTACGACGGCATGCCCTCGGTAGGCCGCAAGTTCCTGCTGGCGGGCGTGGGCGGCATGAACATCACCCATTCCGAACCGTACCCGCAGTTTCTGGCGCGCTATGCCGAGCGGGCGCCGTGCATGGCGCCGTTGCTGCGCCAGTTCGGTGCCGAAGCGTTGTGCGAATGGATACACGGGTTGGGGATTGAAACCTTTATCGGCAGCTCCGGCCGGGTGTTTCCTACTGACATGAAAGCCGCCCCGCTGCTGCGGGCCTGGCTCAAGCGCCTGCGCGACCAGGGCGTAGTTATCCACACCCGCCATCGCTGGCTGGGCTGGCATGCCGATGGCAGCCTGCTTATCCACAGCCCCGAGGGCGACAAAAGCGTACGCGGTGATGCAGTGTTGCTGGCCTTGGGCGGCGGCAGTTGGTCGCGCTTGGGCTCGGATGGGGCGTGGCTGAAGTTGCTGGAAGACAAAGGCGTGCCTTACGCGGCGTTGCAACCGAGCAACTGTGGCTTCGAGGTGTCGGCCTGGAGCGAGTTGATGGTCAGCAAATTCGCCGGGGTACCGCTGAAAAACGTCGCCATTGGCCTGGCAGACGACAAGCCACGGCTGGGGGAATGTGTGGTCACCGCCACGGGCATCGAAGGCAGCCTGATCTATGCGTTGTCGGCACCGATTCGTGAGGCGATCAACCGGGATGGATCGGCCACGGTGCACATTGACCTGTTGCCGAGTAAGCCACTGGACAAGGTGATCGCAGCGCTGAGCAAGCCGCGCGGCTCACGCTCGATGAGCAAGCATTTGCACAGTCAGTTGGGATTGGATGGGGTGAAGGCGGCGCTTTTGCGCGAGCTGTCACCGGCGGAGCACTTCAATGATCCGGCGCAGCTGGCGGTGGATATCAAGGCGCTGCCGCTGACGCTGGTGAAAACCCGGCCAATGGATGAAGCCATCAGTACCGCAGGCGGCGTGCCGTTTGAGGCGCTGGATGAACGCTTGATGATCAAGCAATTGCCGGGCGTTTTTTGCGCAGGCGAGATGCTGGACTGGGAAGCGCCGACGGGCGGGTATTTGCTGACGGGGTGTTTTGCCAGCGGGCAGGCGGCAGGGCGCGGTGTTCTTGAGTGGTTGAGGCCGGCCACCCCGGCATGACCCACTCACCCCATCACCGCCCGGCAGCAAAGTTACCTCTGACTCAACTGGCTGTTAGATCGGGATAGGCACGTTTAAAAGCTGTTACTTGCTTCTGCAGGAAAGCATCCTCTTCAGGCAGTAAAATTTTCAGATTTTCTATATAACCTGAATACGCACTGAAGAGTCTGGAAGGATCGCCGTGTTTCAAATCGTTCCATTCCTGCTTGAAGGCGTAGCTGAGTTTCTGGCCCTCTTCCTGACTGGTATAAAGCATATCCTGTAGATACTTATCCAATGGCGCCCTTATCTCAGGACTGATCGAATAATTAGCCTCATACAACGACATCAACTCTCTGAACGAATGGATTGCCTGCCCATACTCGCCGCGCGCCGCATGGTCTTCAACCCGGGACCTTAATTCGGCCACACGCAACTCTACCTGCTTGAAAGCTTTCTCGTCAGCGGCCTTGCCTTTCTTGATTTCGCCGTCTACAACAACGCCGCCGATAATGCCCGCCGCCGCCAGGACCGGCAAAACAAAAGGTACTAAAAACACAGCCATATCTACATCTCCATCTAAGTTCGTCATTCAGAAATCAGTTTCTGACTCAACCTCAGTGGAAATGAAGCATTTTAAGTTCCAGTACTTAAACACGGCGACAATTACAAAAAATATCCAAATCACAAGCAATAACTCATCAAGGATGACGAGGCACAACTTGACGCGAGCGGAATTGCTCCGCTCACGGTAGTCACTATGCGTTTACTTGATAACCAACAAGCCCTACTTCTTTTTCCGCGGCCCGGTGTTAAACACGGGCACCTTACGCACTGGCTTGATCGAAGGCTCGACCGGCGTCGCCTCCCCGCTGTCCACCCACTTGCCCAGGTTGCGCTTGCCACCACCGCCGCCCGAAGCCTTGGGTTTCTTCGGCTTTTTCGGCTTCTTCACCACCTGACCAGTGGCATCGGTATCCGGCACACGGTGCTCCGGTTCGAAGTCCTGCTCCATCTTCCGGGTCAACGTCTGACGGGTCAGCATCTCGATGGCCGACAGCATGTTCACTTCATCGGCGCACACCAGGGAAATCGCCTCGCCGGTGTTGCCCGCACGACCGGTACGGCCGATGCGGTGGATGTAGTCCTCGGCCACGATCGGCAGGTCAAAGTTGACCACCAGCGGCAAGTCTTCGATATCCAGGCCACGGGCCGCCACGTCGGTGGCCACCAGGATCTGCACGTCACTGCTCTTGAAGCGATCCAGCGCACGCTGGCGCGTGGCTTGTGGCTTGTCGCCGTGAATCCCGTCGGCATTGATGCCCAGGCCCTGGAGCTTTTCCACCAGCGCGTCCACACCGTTACGGGTCTTGGCGAACACCAGCACCTGCTTCCAGCGGCCCTTGCGCATCAGGTGCACAAACAGTTCCGCCTTGCGCTTCTTGTCCACCGGCACCACCCATTGCTTGACGGTGTTGGCAGCGACGTTGCGCGGGCTGACTTCGACAGTCAGCGGGTCGTTGAGCATCTGCCCGGCCAACTGGCGGATCTCGTCGGAGAAGGTTGCGGAGAACAGCAAGGTCTGGCGCTTTTTCGGCAGCATGCGGTAGATGTTCGCCAGTTCTTCGGAGAAGCCCAGGTCGAGCATGCGGTCGGCTTCATCCAGCACCAGGGTTTGCAGCTGGTTGAGTTTCAGCGCGTTCTGGCGGAACAGGTCGATCAGGCGGCCAGGGGTGGCGACCAGCACATCAACGCCTTTGCGCAGCTTCATCATCTGCGGGTTGATGCTCACGCCGCCGTACACGGCGTAAGTGGTCAGCGGCACGTTTTGGGCGTACTCGGCGACGCTCGCATGAACCTGCTCGGCCAGTTCGCGGGTCGGGCACAGGATCAGCGCGCGCACCGAGTTGGCGCTGACTTTCGGCCCTTCCATGGTCAGCAGCTGCAGCAGCGGCACGGCGAAACCGGCGGTCTTGCCGGTGCCGGTCTGGGCCGCAGCCATCAGGTCACGGCCTGCCAGCACCGCCGGAATGGCTTGCGCCTGCACCGGCGTCGGGGTCTGGTAGCCAAGCGTCTCAAGGGCGCGCAGCAAGGGTTCGATCAGGCCAAGTGTGGCGAAAGTCATGGAAATACCGTAGGAAAAAGTCAGCGCAGGGTCGCAATGCGCGGCAGTTTACCTTATTTCCGGTTTTGGCTTTCGCCACTGTGGCAGGCTGATCAGCAGCACCGCGCTGATAATCACCAACATCGCCAGGGCTTCTTCCGTGCCGATGGTCTCACCGACAAACACAATCCCGAGCAACACCGCCACCGCCGGGTTGACGTAGGCATAGCTGGTGGCCGCCGCCGGGCGTACGTGCTTGAGCAGGTACATATAGGCATTGAAGGCGATGATCGAGCCGAACACGGTCAAGTACGCCAGGGCCAGCCAGCCTTCCAGCGGCGGCATGGCTTGGAGGTGTTCGCCGCTGACGGCACTGAGCAACAGCAGCACGAAACCTGCGATCAGCATCTCCGCCGCACTGGCCATCGCGCCTTGAGGCAGCGGCAAATGCTTGCTCCACACCGAACCAAAGGCCCAGGCCGCTGCCGCAAAAATCAGCAAGGCCGCACCGGTGGGGCTCGATTGCAGGTTGGAGCCCATATTGAGCATGGCGATACCGATAATCCCCAGCACCACCCCGGCCCATTCCAGACGGGTATTACGCGCGCCCCAGAAATAACCACAGAGCAAGGTGAACAACGGCACCGTCGCCACCGCCAACGCGGCAACCCCGGACGCCACGCCCGTATGTTCGGCCACACTGACCGCACCGTTGCCGAAGGTCAGCAGCAAAATGCCGATCTTCGCGGCAGCCTTCCACTGCACCCACGTCGGCGCCGGGGCCCCACGCCAGCGCAGGAAGGCATACATCAGCGCGCCCGCCGTCATAAAGCGAATCCCCGCCAGCAACAGCGGCGGCCAGTACTCCACACCAATGCGAATCACCAGGTAGGTAGACCCCCAGATCACATACAACGCAAAAAAGGCGGCGATCAACGGTAAGGGAAAGCGACGTGGGCCAGGCATTGGGCAGCTCTGTGGCAGGACAAGGGAGCGTTATTTTAGAAATCCCCGGCCGTAAACATAAGTTACAAAACCTGTTTAAAGCGCCAGTACACTTTTCAAAACATGGTTATCAAGGCTATAAACCGTGCTTTCGAAAGCTATGCATTCCCGGAGCCTTATCATGGACAAATACGACCGTATGCTTCTCAGCGCCCTGCTGGAAGACGGCCGCGCGTCCTACGCGCAACTGGCGCGCACCGTGAACCTGTCTGCGCCCGCCGTGGCTGAGCGGGTGGCGAAACTGGAAGCCAGTGGTGTGATTACCGGGTATCAGGCCAAGGTCGACCTGTCGAAGGTGGGGTTGCCGATCCAGTGCGTGATTGAGTTGCGGTTGACCAATCATGGGAGCCAGAAGGTTTACGACGCGCTTTCGGAAATTCCCGAGTTGACTGAATGCCATCGGGTGACGGGCGATCCGTGCGTGATCATGCAGGCGGCGGTGGGCTCGATGCCGGAGCTGGAGAACCTGATCAATCGGGTGGCGAAATTCGGGTTCAGCAAGACCTCGATCATCTTGTCGAGCGCGATAGAGCGGCGGGTGCCGTTGGGGCAGTTGGAGGGGAATGGGAAGAGTGGCAACTGAACACGCCGCTCTGCAGCTCGTTCCCACGCTCTGCGTGGGAACGCATCCGGTGACGCTCTGCGTCACAACTTGAAGAGCGGACGCAGAGCGTCCAGGGCGGCATTCCCACGCGGAGCGTGGGAACGATCGCCATAGTTGACCGAGTTGCCTGAAACACCCTCGCTCAACTGTGGGAGCTGGCTTGCCTGCGATGACGTCAGTAGCTTCACTGATTCGAAGGTGATGGTGGATCGGTCGCTGGACTGCTTGCAGCCTCGATAACACCGCAAAACTAATGTGGGAGCGGGCTTGCTCGCGAATGCGGTGTGTCAGTCAGCGCATGTGTTTGCTGATACTCCGTATTCGCGAGCAAGCCCGCTCCCACATTTGGATCTTCGTCATGTTGAAGATGGAGTTCTGCTCAAGCGACTTAGAACCCGCGATGCTTCTTCAGATGATCATTGATCTTCGCCGCCGGAACCTTCTGCAAGCTGCACAGCAATTCGTGTGACAACTCCCGCAACCCGTGGGTGCGGCGCAGTTCCTCGGCCAGATGCGCGGTAAGGTTCGCCGCCATCTCCGCGTCCGCCATCGCCCGGTGGGCCTTGCCGGTGTGGGGCAGTTGGGCAAACGAGGTCAGGGTACCCAGCTTGTGGTTCGGCGCCGCCGGCATCAAGCGTCGCGCCAGCAGCAACGAACAGGCAAATTTCTGCAAACGCGTACGCCGGATCAACCCCAGCTCGAAATCCCAGAACTTCTGGTCAAACGCGGCGTTGTGGGCCAGCAGCGGCGTGGTGCCGACAAACTCGTTCACCTCGTTCATCACCCGCTCCGCCGACGGTGCGGTGCGCAGCATGGCGTTGCTGATGCCGGTCAGTTGCTCGATAAACCCCGGCACACGCACACCAGCGTTCATCAGGCTCTGGTAGCGGTCCACGATCTGGCCCTGCTCCAGGATGACCACGGCGATTTCCGTGGCCCGGCAGCTGCTGCTCGGCTGGATGCCGGTGGTTTCAAAGTCGATGACCGCTATACGTTCCAAACCTGTTCCAACTCCGTCAAAAATCTATTTAAGCAGCAACGCGCCTTCGATCGGCACGTAGCGGCTGGCGGCGCGTATCAATGAGTTGGCCGTCAGCCCCGGCACGCCGTAGGCCACGGCTTCGACGCCGTGCTTGCTGATGATGCGGTCCAGCAGCATGTCGAAATCACCGTCGCCGGAGGCCAGCACCACTTCGTCGACATGGGCGGCGGCGTCCATGATGTCGATGGTGATGCCCACGTCCCAGTCGCCCTTGGCCGAGCCGTCGCTGCGCTGGATGTAAGGCTTGAGCTTCACGGTAAAACCCAGGTTGCGCAGGATCTGCTGGAACTGCTGTTGCTTGCTGTCGCCACGGTCGATGGCATAGGCATACGCCTCGACAATCTGCCCGCGCTGGCTGATATCAGCCCACAGGGCGGCGTAGTTGAAGTGACAGCCGTACGCCTGGCGCACGGTGTAGTAGAGGTTTTGTACATCGGCGAACACGGCTATCTTTTTCACCGCAAATCCTCATGACACGCGCATGGACCCCGGACTCAAGGGCCCGGAAAGGTTGTCAGTATGCCAGCCACAAGGGAGTTTCCGAGAAAAATCAGCCCGGGGCGACGAAGCACCCCGGTTGAGTGTGGGTCAGACGAAGGAATCGTCGTCGCCAAAGGAGGAGGAGTCGTCGGAATAGTCGTTGTCGGCGAAGCTGTCGGAGGCGTTATCGCTGCCCCAGCTGTCGTTGCCGGCATATTTCTGGTCGTCGTTGCCCCAGTTGCCGTTGTCGCTGGCCGGGGCCGGCTCTTCGCGGATGATCTCTTCAACCACTTGCGGTTGTTGCGAGTTGTGGCTGAACAGGCTGCTGATGCCTTCTGCCAGCATCACACCACCGGCCACGCCAGCTGCGGTTTTCAGGGCGCCGCTGAGGAAACCGCTGCCAATCGGCGCTGCGGGTGCCTGTTGTGGCTGCTGATAGTTCTGCTGGGGAGCACCGTAGTTCTGCTGCGGCGCAGGTTGCCCGCCAAACGACGGACGCGCCGGTTCACGCCAGCCACCGCCCGACGACGCCGGTGCGCTCTGGGTCGGCTGCGGGTCACGGGAACCGCCGCCGAAAATGCTCGACAGGAAACCGCCACTGCTCGGTGCAGGCTGCGCCGCCTGGGACCTGGCCTGTTGCAGTTGGTCCTGCAACTCCTGGATCTGCTGGGCCTGCTGCTTGTTCTGCGCATCGAGGCTCTTGATCGCGTGCTCTTGCACCAGAATCGACTGGGTCATGTAGTACGCAGCGGCCGGTTGGCGAGTGACGTGTTCCTTGATCCGCGCTTCAGCCTGGGCGTCGCGGGGGGCTGAGTCCGTTTCGGCTTGCTGCAACCGTGAAAACAGTCCGTCGATCAGGGTTTGTTCTTCGCTGTTCATGGCGACCTCGTTAGATTGCCGGTAGAAATCTTCGCCTTGCGCACGATGTGCAAGGTACAACCCAGTTATGGGGCTGTTGCTGATTGTTTCAATGGTCTTTACGCAAGGTTTACGTTTGCTTGCATCTGCTCTTGATCGGTTAAAGTAACGCCCTTGCTTTTCGGCCTGTGAAGACCCTGATGAATCCGTTAGACGTATTGCGCGACTCCTTCTTCTTTTTCAAGCGCAACCTGGGCGCCATCGTGCAGTTGTGCCTGCCACTGGTGATCCTCGAAGCCCTGCTGCAACAGGTGCTCGACCACACGCTCGGCCCAGACGCGTTTCCCGGTTACAGCGTGGTGATCGGGCTGCTGGTGTACCCGTTGTACACCGGCGCACTGATCCTGTTCCTCGACGCCCGCACCCGGGGTGAATCGCCGCGCACCCTGGATGTGCTGGCCATGGCCCTGACCCTGTGGCCGCGCTTTGCCCTGCTGACGGCAATCAGCACGCTGCTGATCCTGCTGGGCCTGTCGCTGTATTTCCTGCCCGGCCTGTGGCTGATGGTGGTGCTGGCTTTCGCCGAATACCTGCTGGTGCTGCGGGGCATGTCGGCGCTGTCGGCCATGAAGGAAAGCCTGCGCCTGACCCGTGGGCATTTCTGGCGGATCCTGGTGTGCCTGCTGTGCGTGATGACCCCGCTGTGGTTGCTCAAGGGCGCCAGCGTGGCGGTCTATCCGGACCCGAACCCGCTGCTGGGCCTGCTGATCGACAGCGCACAAAGCTTCCTGCAACTGTTCACCAGCGTGGTGTTGTTCCGCCTGTTCATGTTGATTGGTGGCGACGCCGACGCGCGGTGATATGCTCCGGGCCTGTCCTGCAACGCCATAAGCCGAGCCGATGACCCGACTACTGCGCATTACCTTGCTGGGCCTGCTGATCCTCGCGGCCCTGCTGACCGGCTTGATCTACAGCCTGACCTGGCGCCCTGCCGACAAGGAAACCCTGCCCATCCGCTGCGTCGCGCCCCGTGCGCCGACCCTGCTGCCTGGGCAGGCGCTAAAGGTCATGACCTGGAACGTGCAGTACCTGGCGGGCAAGAACTACGTGTTCTGGTACGACACCCCGGACGGCAGCGGCCCGGACGACCGCCCGACCGTTGAAGACATGGCTTCAAGCCTCGACGAAGTGGCGCGGGTGATCCGCGACGAGCAGCCCGACATCCTGCTGTTGCAGGAAGTCGACGAAGGCGCCAAGCCTTCCAGCTACCAGGACCAACTGGCCTTGCTCCAGGAGCGCCTGGCCGACCTCTACCCGTGCAGCGCCCAGGCCTTCGACTGGAAAGCCGACTTCGTGCCCGACCTGCATATCTTCGGCAGCGTCGGTCGCAAGCTGGTGACCATGAGCCGCTACCAGATCGAACACGCCGAGCGCCTGCAATTGCCGGTAGCACGCGCCAACCTGATCAGCCGTCAGTTCCAGCCCAAGCCCGCGTTATTGCTGACCTACCTGCCGTTGAGCGATGGCGGCCAGTTGGCCGTGCTCAATACTCGCCTGGACGGCGCGGCCCCCGGGCACAACGCCGTGCTGGAACAGGTGCAGGCGACCGTCAAGCTGGTGGATAAATTCGAGAGCCGCGGCACGCCATGGCTGATGGGTGGGGATTTCAACCTGCTGCCGCTGGGACAGTTCCTGCGCCTGGACCCCGGCAAGCGCGGACAATACTCGCCGGACAGTGAGCTGCACCTGCTGTGGGAAAAGTACCCGATGATCCCGAGCAACAGCCAATCCAGCGGGATTGACCGGGACCAGTGGCTGACGTATTTCCCGAATGACCCAACCGTAGAGGGGCCGGACCGTACGCTGGATTACCTGTTCCACAGCTCGCGCATCAAGAAGGTTGAGAGCAAGGTGCGCCAGAGCGATACGGTGCGTATCTCCAATCATTTGCCGGTGATTGCGCGGTTCCTGTTGCCCGCCGCGCAGTAACTAACACTGCAAAACAGTGTGGGAGCTGGCTTGTGTGGGAGCCGGGCTTGCCCGCGATGCAGGCACCTCGGTCTATCCGACAGACCGAGGTGATGCCATCGCAGGCAAGCCAGCTCCCACATTAGATTTGCGATGTACTTACTTTCTCGGCTTGATCCGGGCAGTCGGTTCAGCAATCAACGGATCATCCGGCCAGTAATGCTTGGTATCACCTATCTCCCTGATGGATTGACAACGTGAATCCCCCGGAAAATATAGGCGTCAGCAATTCAGACGAAAATGGCATTGACTGTCAATGTTACAACCAAGGATTGACTATCTGCAGGTCCATTACGGCAGACATTGACACACTATCCGCCAGCCGCACGCTTGCTTCAGACCGAGCATTGACACTCTAGAGCTCGCTGGACAATTGCATTCCACTTGACCACCCGTTTGCATTGCCAATGACCTGTCATTTGCATTCGACCTGACCAGCTGTTTGCATCGAATTTGACCAGCACAACGGGAGCGCCTTGACCGGCAGCTGGCGGCCAAAAGCCGCCGATCGGGTCAGGCGACTTCCGACCCGCTTCCGTCATTCAGAACTGGCTAATTGGCAAAAGTCAGACAATTGAGCGCGTCTATGGAATTAGGGGAGATTCACTCTGCTGTCCTGCTCAGGCCTCAAAGTTTCTTGCACAGCGTAAGCGTGGTCTAGCACCATTCGGAACAACTCGGCATCCGCCAGTCGAGGATGTTGCCCCACATCTGAGTTAACCCGATACCACTGAGCCAGGCTCTTCGAGAAATGACCAGTCGCCAATGGGTGATAGCCAATAATCAACGCCGTCGCCTCAACCAGTGCCTGCTCTTGGAACTCCACGGTTTGCCCAGTCTTCACTTGCATGGCTTTGAAGATGCCGGTTACGTGATCAACCAGATTACGATCTACAAGCCCCTGAGCGTACAAGCCTTGAACCGCGATGCGCCTGGCATACGCATAAGCCATCTGGGCGAGAAGCGGCTGCGTCTCTGCCGTTTTGCTCCATTCGCCCAGATCATTATTGATGTCTGCGAAAAGGTAGCCGGTGTTGAAGACGCGCAGAACGGTGTCCTTGAGTTGATATTGCATACAGTTCCTTTGTGTCATCGTTGCTGATCAGTCTGATAAAAACGGGTCATCCCCCTTTACCACTTCACGTTGTGTTCGATCATCTGGTCAGCGGCACCAGATACAGTGCCGCCATGTTTTCCTCGAACTCAGCGCTTGCTCAGGCTACAGCCCTTCTCCAAGCATTTTTTTGCTTTCTAGACTGTTTGTTAGGGGAGCAATGTGCTCTTAGCAGGACAGAGCCACTGGGACCTCTCATGGCTCCACACCTTTTACTTGACCGTTATCAACCTCCATTTGAACGAGCGTCGCCGCCAGTTGGTCAGTCAGCCTCGATGGCGTAGCGGCACATGCCGCACAGCCGAGTCATATCGTCGTCGTTATCGATTTCCGACTCCAACGTCGCGCCACACTCGGCGCAAGCTGGGCCAGGACTGTCCTCAAGGCATAGAATGCATTCGAACTCTTCAGTCTGGTAGGTGAAGTGTCCGCACGAGGAGCAATGCTCCAGCGGGGCTTCACCTCCCTTAGTTAAGGCGTAGTACAGATCAGCGAAATGGTGCTCTGTCGCGATTTTTTCAGCTGCCTCAGCATAAGTGGCGTTATAGGCGCAACAGGTACATTCAAAGGCGATCTCCGATGCAGAGCTCACCAACGTGACGGGCTTGATAAGGTGCGATCTACAGGCAGGGCACTGCAGTAATTCCAACGAGCTCCTTAGAAGCTCATGCCCCCAAGGCACCTGCTTATTAGCTGTTTGGCAGATCTTCAATTCGCGATTATAAAAAGCCTCTTGGGCCGTCAGGAACTTCCAGAGTTCACCACCGAGTAGCTCAATTGGTGTTCGGTCGAGATAGCGCGGCACGAACTGCTGGATGAGGTGGAAGGAAGCGGCCATGGCTTCGGCCAAACCTGATGCAGGCAGCTTTGAATAGTAGTGCTCGACATCGTTACGCATGGTTGTCAGCTTTTTTAGAAGGGGCCAGTCGATGCCCTCCACTCCGAGGTTCTTAAGGCGCTCTTGGATTGTTCGGACATCGACTGTCTGTCCTCCTTTACCGACCCAAACTGGATTGCCATCGGCATCTAGACCTGTAGTCACATGCTGTTTGAGCAATGCTTCTTTGGAGTCAGCCGGGCTCAGCTCTTGAAGCTTCACCTTGAACATCAACAGCAGCCCGGCAGAGAGGTTTCGGATCGCAGACAGAGCACGGGCCTCGTCGGCTGGGATGGCTTTAAAGTCCTCAACTCCCAAGCGGATTGAGGACACAGCGTTGTCGAGCATTGTCATGGTTCACTTCCTTATGGGCCAGCAGCAACAGATGTGAGTGTGGTGTACCTGGGCGGCAGATCCGCCGCGATTTCCTATCAGTAGTCCTGCAAATCGTAAGTCCCGCCAGAACGTGCCAGTAGCTCACGAATTTGTTCCTCGGTAGCAGGCTACTGCCGCTGCCCAGCAGGTGCTGGGCTTGGGCGGTGTCGCGTTTTCCTACCCACGTCCAAGTTTTTTAGTAATGAAGTAGCCTGTCGTTTTTTCCCACTTCTGATGTCCACAGTACGGACACTTAATGTCGATGCTTTCTGGCTTATGTGGCTGACCACCGCCTATCTCAATAACCTCAAATCTCTCGCTGCAGCCCTCACATTTATCTACTCGCATTCCTTCCTCTGCAGGAACCTAGGCAGCGTGAATCGTGCCCTTCTACGACCTCAGCCCAGCGCATGGCTGGGCGTGGTTTTCCGTTCTATCAGTGATTGTCAGTAGATGATCGTTCGCAGCGGTGAGGAATGACCTATACATCTGACGTTCATTGAAGACAACACAGCACGCAACCTCATCATCACCAAAGAACTGGTCGTGGGCAGTTGCGAGGATCAGCTTCTAGCATCGACGCGAGATCGCGATCAGACACACGGCGCAACGCCTCGGCTGCAACAAACTGAGCTCGCATCGCAAGTACCATCAGCTCGATCCGAGTCATGCCGTGCGATGCATATCGGGTACCGACATAGTCAGGGAATTGCGCAACAGCGCCGCGAAGACGATCGTCGTGCGCAGTCGATACTTCGCCGATCAGCGCGTCGGCTAGCTTAATCAGTTGGTGCGACAATTTGCGGTATTGCGCCTCGGTCCAGCCGCGCGCGGCAAGTGCCCCTTTGAGCGCCAGTTCCGCGGTCAAGCAGATCGTCTGTGCGGCCGCGTCGATATCGATGTCACCGGCGAGGATGCGAGCGGTCGCTGAGAGGGACGAGCGCGCGTTAGCGAGTAGCTGAGGCGCATCCCCAGTCCCATGCTCCAGATCACTGACTCCATAGGCGAAATCCCACAGGTCGGCGACACCATAAAGGGCACGCCAACCCTGGTCTGGATAATGTTCAAATATAAGTTCCAGCTCATCGTGCGGTATCTCAATGCAGTCGATGGGGTTAATCGAGGCTCCCCCGTATCCTACGGCGATTCGAACCGGATACATCTGGTCACGCAGCGCCACGCCGCCCTTGAGCATCGCTGGCATCGAGAAATCACCTGCCGGGTAGAGCGTATGGTAGATCGCCATGAGTGGGTCCCATATCGCCTTGTCGAACAGATCGCCGGAAATGCCGTTGGCCTTCATCCAGGCCATCGCCACGTGAATCGGCCGCTGGTGGAGTTTCAAGTCCTGCGCGATCAGTTCGTCGTCGCGTTGCCGCACGAACTCCTTGTCGATGGTCTTCGTCATAAAAACTTCTCCGCCAGTTTGGGCTTGATCGTGAGGGGGGTGGGTTCTACTGCCTCGGCCCAGCACGGGCTGGGCTTAGGCGTACCTGGTCGTTTCCCTGCTTACTTCGAAAGTTTGTGCAACGAATCAGCGATACTCGTCATGTCAGAGCTTTTCGTGGTCGAAACCTGGCTCAACAGAATCAAGCCCTCCCAACTGAAACCCACGCTCCAGGTTCAACCGCACTAGCTGGCAACGGTCGTAGTCACCAACGCCGGTAACATGCACGTTACCAGGGCACAATTTCTCGACCAGTTCTGCCCCTAGATCCATGCGCCCGGTCCTGATGAAATGCGCAGCAGCTCTCAATACTCCGATTTGGCTTTCGCTGCTCTCTAGCCCCATTCAAGTATTCCTTCCCTTTTTTTCGTCATTTGCGAAGGCACAAAATTGCGCCTCCCCTACGGCCTCGGCCCAGTATCTGGCTGGGCTTGGGCGTACCTGGGTGTTTTCCTTGGTCAAGGAACGTTGCAGACCGGGTTAGATTGCATCAGCGTGGCTGAGGCCCGTTTTACGCTTAGACACATAGGTCTCCACCTCGGAGATTTTCAGCTCCTGGATGCGACCGAGCTCAGCAAGAATTGCTTCCCCTCTGCCAGCTGAGTTACGCATAAAGGCAGAAACGGCCGTCTGGATCGGCTCGCTGTTATCGAAGCCCAGTACGGTCATCACACCGTGGGGCTTGTTTAGACCCCAACTCATGCCAACCTGCATCATGTCGCTACCAGTGATTCTGAACCCTAACGCTTCGTAGTACGGCACTTTGTCCACGTTGCAGGATAAGCCGATGAAAGTGAATTTCTGCATGATGACGTCAAGCATCGCCTTCATGATCCCCTGGCGACGATAACGCTGGTCAACCACAACATAGTTAAGGCCGCAATCCGTTGGCGGGGTCTTGCCACCGAGATAGATGGCGAAGCCAATAATCTCTTCAGTAGCTCGATCTTTCGCGAATACCGCCCCAGCACGTACCTGGTAGCAGCCGGTTCGTGCGTCATCAAGATAAGCCCGCACCTCGGTTTCTACCTGAGCTATACAGAGGCTACTGGTAGGGCCATGCGGCTTCACATACTTATTGATCAGATCGACATAGTAAGCCCGAGATAAGCGCAAAGCCTGTTCCTGTTCGGCTTGTGTGAACGTCGTTGAAAGAGTGAACATTTTTACAACTCCCTGGTTAGCGCTATGAAAACTTTGTGCTTCCACTGACTCAGCCCCACTTTTCAGGGCGGGGCTTGTGTTATATCTGAGTGATTTCCTCGAATTATCTGGTTAGCGTCTCAAGTGCCTTTGAGAGCCTAATACGGAAGTGGTCAGGCCTTGCGTGGTGCCATGCTTTTCAGGTCCGAGCTTAACGCAATGCCATAAGCATCCGCGATGTTCACAATCTGCAACGCGATCGCTTTCCTTAGACTTGCAAGTGCATCGCTGAACTGTCGCCACTCGGGGTTGCCCCCGTCACAGCGCAAAATCCTCATGTCTATAGACTCAACCGTGTTGAAAAACGTCAGGATGGTCTTGGTGAGCGACAGCAAAATCTGATCTAGGGGGGTTCCATCCACTAGATCGCCGCGAATGGCGAAGAATCGTGATCGGAGTTCATCCAACGATTGTCGAACACGGTCGGGAAACTCTGCATCAAACGTTACCCACAGAGACCTACGGTCCTCCAGGGAGGCGATGATTTTCTTTGCAATTTGAGGTTCCATCCGATTGGCTTGGAGCAAGGCTAGGCTGCGCGAATACCCTTCAGTGCGGACCTCGGTAACCATTGCTTCATGATCTGCCTTCCATCTCCTAAGCTCATCGGCCGAGTACCCATGATGATCGTTATCGATGATGACGCCACACTCCCTACATAGCCATATTCCGTTTTCAAACGACTTGCGCTCTTCAGGGGTTTGAGATGAGCTGTACCGGGGGCCGTGCTCGGATGCCGCATGAATATGCGCAGCATGACCCGTCTTCACCGCTTCGGTCGAAACAGAAGAGGGTCCAATTGTGAGCTTCAAACAATGCGGATTGGAACAAAAGTACGCTGCTCGGCTAGCAAGCGCTTTTTTGATGGTTTCGGAGAAATTATCTCTCATATTACTGCCAACTCCCTGTGCGCTACCCGTCGATTCCGAGGGCCGAGTACGCCCTGCTCGTACGTCCTCGGCCCGCATAGGGCGGGCTTTATGGTGCAGCGATTTTTCCGTTGTTCGTGGGGCTGGTGGACTGGGCGACTTGTAGCCCTGGATGACAGCAGTCAGCAAGCCCACGGGCGCTAGCCAATTTTCCTAAGCCTTCGTAGCGCTTCGTTTCACGCTCGAATGGACCAGTTGCGCTGCCTTAGACCAAAGTGAGTCAACCTCCCTTACCCACTCACGTACGTTGTATTGACCGCCCCTGCCCCGTGAGAAAACTCCCACACAGTGACATGCGGAGAAGTGCCAAATGCTGCTCCAGCGTCCACGGATGCCTGTAGTTTCGTTGAAAGGGCTAGCACCTCTCGCTTTCCGACGCTCGCAGGCCCTATCGGAGTAGTCCTGCACCCACGCCTCAAAGCACCATGGCTCGTTTTCCTGGGATGGGAGGCTAGCCGGCGAACTGCTCCCATTTTCGAATTGCCGCTCTTGCCTCTTTCTCGCCGACACCACTTACCAACGAATCAGCAAATGCCAAGTGAGCATCCATGTAGCGATCAAAATCTTTCTCCGGAGCGCCATTTGAAAGTGCTCGGCTCCACCAGGAGAACGCTACAACAAGCTTGCCAAGTTCAGGGTCGTAATTATCCTTTAATCGTTCGAGACCTCCATCGTTAAATGCTACAGCCCAACCAAACGCCTTTGAAAAGTCACGAACCTTGATTGGTTGGGAGCCTCGCGCAAACTTCTTATGAATAACCGCGTGGACTTTTTGATCCTCTTCATCCGAAGGGTCGTGGAGAAACTCACAGATTCGGCAGGTTTCTACGCTCATAGCTCTGTTCCATCAAAATGGGGCGGCGAAGTGCCCCCTCCTACGACCTTGGCCCCGGTTTTTAGGCCAGGGCTTGAAGGTACAACTGAGCGTTCTCCTACCTTTTTATATTTTGGGTGAACAGGTTGTATAGCGCGTGATCACCAAGAAAACCTCGGCTTGAACTTGGCCAGTACAAACGGTGGAAATCCCATATCTCCGTCGTAAAAATGATCGAAGAAAAAATGCGCCAGAGCATGAGCGGTTGTTCTCCACTGAGCAGTCTGCTGTTTCATGGAGGAGTGGAAAGGTTGGTGGGCTGAATAAATCGCCATGAAGGCTCCCTCCTCTGTTTCTATCCACGAGGTCTGCGATCGAATACTCTCGTAAAACCCTTGAAGGTGCGGCAACAGAGGCGCAAGCCATTCCCAAGCCTCCCACCATGCCCACTCTCTCGATCGGAACTCCTGAACTGCTTGATCATTAGGGAGTTTGCTCTCCAAGTTTTTATACAACTGAACATCCTGGAGCTTTTGAGTGACGTGCTGCACCGCCTCGAATGCGTCGGATGGCACCCGTGCCGTAGAGAAGTCGTAGTAAAAAAGGAATATGAGAAATTTTTCCGCTGGTAGACACTGGGTGATGAGCGCCTTGGCCTCGCTTGCTGAGCCGAGTGGCCTGCTTTGGAGCGTCTGTCCAAAAGATGCCACCTGAGCGCTAATTCCCGGGATTCCAGTGTAATCCTCCCTTAGTCCGGGATCAGCATTCATGATATCGGTCAGTTGGTCCCAGAACACCAGCTCGACGGGGAACAGACCTACAGCGCGCCGCTCATTGTTGAGCTCGATCACCTTGTCCTGCAGTGCTCGATCCGTAGGGGTAGAACAGACGATGTAATACTGGGTTATGACATGCTCAAATTTCTGGGTCTTAGCCAGTTCCTCCAGTACAACAGCATATGTCATCGATTGAAGATTCTTCGACTGAACTGCTTTCCCGCTCTCCTGATGGTAATGATCGACCCCAAATTGCGCCTGACCGCTTCGACCATAAACCCAAGGACGATCAGTGACGCGGAGAAAGTTGGGGGAAAGTTTGTTGACCAGCTTGTCGAACGCTTCACCCGACTCCGGCGGTTGCAGCCTTAGATTGAACATCTTCGTTTTCCTTGAATTCTGCGGTCTATCATTTTCGGGCCTTGAAGAAACGTTTGGC
This sequence comes from Pseudomonas sp. SDO5522_S412, assembly GCF_054071215.1. Lineage (NCBI taxonomy): Bacteria > Pseudomonadati > Pseudomonadota > Gammaproteobacteria > Pseudomonadales > Pseudomonadaceae > Pseudomonas > Pseudomonas sp. SDO5522_S412. Next base: position 20,619 of record NZ_JBSVWQ010000042.1, read on the forward strand.
GTTATCCTCGGCGGCCTTCGTTCTCTTTGCGAAAGCGCGATCTGCACGGTCAAGCTCATAGAGGGGAAATTCAGCCTGAGCTTTCTCGCGTTGAGCCATAACCGATGGGTGATTCATCAGGTCATGCGTACTCAAAACTGGAGTGTCCTCTACCGGATCTCCACGGAACATCACGATCTGACCGTGCCTGACAGATTCGCATCGGAAACCAAATCTTTCATAACGTGGCACTAGCGCAACGTCGCAAGACAAAGCCACTGAGGGATAACGTCCAGTGATGTCGTTCATCATCAGGCTCATCAGCCCATTGCCCCTCAGTGCCTTGGCAACGGCGGTGTAATAAATCCCACACTCAGAAGATGACCCGTTCAACGGCAGACCGCAAAGTGTGAAACCTGCCATTACACCATCAGATGAGACTGTCACAAGCTCGAAACGGCGGGGCGCTTCCATCTCGAGGTAGGTGTGGACTTCCAGACGCAGAGCAGCGCAGTAAGCCCCAAACTTAGGATGATCTGCCGGGGGGTGTATCAGGCTTAGTGCCGTCACATTTTGCGAAACAAGGGCCAACACGTCTTCACGCACTTTTTCATCGACAGGAGCTGTGTGTCGCTCAATTCTCATACTGCTTAGACAAACCATTGTCAGTGATTCCGATTCTGTCGCGGGCGCGAAAATCGCCCTGCTTCTACGTCCTCGACCCCGGTTTTTCGGCCGGGGCTTGGGCGCAGCTGAGCGAATTCCTACATCAATTTGAGTTCACGAGCGGCTTCGGCCCAGGCCCAAGATTCGCGCTGTCCCCAACCAGCAACATTTCGCGATTTGGGTGTGACCAGAATTTTGTATCGCACGTTGCCACCAGCAAAACTCCCAGTTTCTTTTACAGCAGTTGCTTCGGGATATTTACAAATGACCAAATCCTTCGCTTTCATACGGATTTCCTTGACTGGATAATCGGTGGTCGCGCTTTCTCTAAGTGACCGTCAGAGCATCGGGCACAATCTTGAAGGACTGAAATGCAAGTCTGGCTTTAAATACAACGACGTTTGGAAAATGCCGCTCAACTTTCTGTCTTACCGAGTTGATCGTCTCGTCGCATAGGGCGCCTAGGATTACCTCTCTCAGCTGAATATCACCACACATTGGCCAGAAATGAAGGGGACCGTCAGCATGCGCAGTTTCCAAGTTAATGAATCGACGGTACTCCTCCTCGTAACGCCATCCCGCGGACTTGGTACACAGCAACTGTTGTTGTAATTCCTCACTCAGATCGGCAAGAGTTTGCTTTGGGCCAAGTGCGGCAAGAATTCGGTCGTCTTGATAGCTGACCTGCTGAACTTGGCTGCGACAAACGTCAAATCCTAAGCAAATACCTGTGTGTTTCTCTGCGTAATGGCTCCACATTACCGGCTCGGACCAGTCTCCGGCGAAGCACAGTAGGCCCATTCGAGAATGGTTTTTATCCTTCCAATCCCTCATAACCTGACGCGTTTTGTGTTCTTTGAAGTTTGCGGCAAGTAGCTCGAAAGGGTCATTCAGATCCGCGAAGCGAGATACCTTGAGACGGTGATTCTCGATGTTGCTGAGTGCGTGTTTTACGCTGGTAAGGTTGTATAGGCGGATCATAGAACTGTCCGCTGGAGGGTGACTCGCAATAGCGCTGCCCATGTCAGATTTGTAGCCTGCAGCTGTCCATTCGCGCCTGCGCATTTCGTTCGTGGGCATAGCTACTTTCCGTTAACTTATTGGCTTGTTGATGGAGCTGGAAGTCATGTTGAAAGCAAGCAATGATGCGAAGACGATATGCTTCATGGTTTTTTCCGTTCTACTCGGGCTTGTAGGTCTGAGCCTCAATATACGCGAGGAATTCTGCAACCTGTCAGAGCACTTTCGTTTTTTGAAATGGTAAGGTCGTCACGCTGTCGTTCGCACCCGTTAGAATCCCGCCATTGCGATGAGCGGCAAATGGCCAATTGAAGTCAACAATCGGCCGCAGAGGTACCCTCATGCCATACAACACCTTATCTTCGGGTTTGAGAAACTTTGTTAAGTCCATCATCCCCGCGAGCTGGAAGCTCGGATTCAGAATTTCTGTACTAAATGCGAATGCAAGGGGGTAGGTCTTGAATGCAGAAATCCACATCAGTTGTTCTGCTGCCCCGAACTCAAAATGGTGCAGGTCCTTGAGCATCCCTTGATGCTTTGAGGGGTAAAGCCACATATGGAACCGTAAAGTAGAATGCAGTCCGACCTGTTTTTGAAGGACAAAACGACGTAGATACCGTGAAAACGTGTGCCGAGCTTGTGGGGCTTCATCCAAGGCCAGCAAGTGTCCAGCAACTGCGCGAGCAACATAGTTGAGGTTGACGTGATGGATGTGCAGAGTGGCCGCAGCAGAAAAACGGCCGATCTCCAGCGCCTTCGATGCAGCCCGGTAAACGGCAATCAATGATGGGTCCAACTCGGTACCGAGAACCCGGTTATTACAGTCAGCACAAAGAGTGGCTTTCTTGACGCCGTTTTGCGCGAGAAAGGTCCCTTGCCGCCCTCTAAAGGTTGGATCAACCTTGTGCAATATCTTTGTCACTCGACGCTGACCGGGCGAAACTAGCCCGCGAGGAAAGAGGTGATCCTCAGTCATAGCTGAGCGCCTTAGACACAGATTACACCGCCGCTTTTGCATCTGATTCCCTATCTTTACCAAAGCGCGAAAACTGCGCCTCTCCTACTGACAAGGCCCCACGTTTTGACGGCGGGGCTTGAGGTACAGAGTGCGATTTTACCTTCAGACCTCTGTAGGCCAGCAGTCTTCATCCTCTATCAGCATGAAGCTAACGCCCCTTCAGCCTCAAACAATTGAGCGTCTCAAGCTGCCGTACAATTTGCTCAACAAGTGCATCATCGAAATCGTCCTTGTTGGCCTCCTCGTGCGTACCTTTGTTCAGGTACATCCAAACCAGTGACTGCTCGGGCTGGCCCAAGATGAGACTGAGCGACTGTATGACGATGGGCTTGTCTAGATGCAAGAATTCAGGCGCCTTGTTCAGACGAGCGAGTATGGCTTCACAGAGGCCGCGCAGGGTCGGCTCAGCACCAGAGCCGGCGATCTTCAGACTCAGTGTCCCCATCTCGAACTTACCTAGCCATCTCCACATCTTGTCCGTCAACATTTCCAGCACTTGTCGTGACTCCGCCAATGCCGTGCGCGCATCACCTCGGTCAATTGCAGCGCGGGCGTTGAGCAAATAGGTTTGCTGGGCGACATTCCCAAGCACGCGAGGCTGGTAGTTCCCGTTGTGGTGCCGGAACACATATGAAATCCAGTGCTCGCTGGGCACGCGATTCTGGACGTCCTTCATGAACTCATTGGAGTGGCAGGTCACGAGCAACTGCGTGCCCGCGAACCGCTCGCTCTCAAATATTGTTTCCCTAATCCCTTGCCGATGCTCGTGGTCGATCGCGTTGATGGCATCATCAAACACAATCACCGGCGCTGCGATCTTCAAGGCCTTGGCCAGCAAGATAGCGAGCCCCAAGCACCGCACATGCCCCTCGCTGAGTATCTGCAACGCATCAACCGATACATCCGGCTTGCCTCGGAAGGAAAGCCCGATTCGCCCTTCCCCTGTCACCGGAAGACTCAGCCCAGCCAGTTTGTCAGCATCAAGGTCGCGGACGTTGAACTCGTTGTACAGCTCAAGAGCTAGGGAATTTAGGCCCGCCATCAAGGTGCCAGGAAGTTGGATCTTGTACCTGCGCAGCAAGACCAGGAATTGGTCATAGGCGATATTGATACGACGGTCGCGAAGGATCGCGTTGGCTTCATCGGCAGCTGACTTAATCAGCTGGGCATTGTCTTGCTCAAAGTCAGCGATGCGCTTTTTCGCCTGCAGCACAGCCTGAGCCAAGCCACGGCGTGTCATCGCATGCGCCCCGACGTCGACTCTAGCGTGGTTTAGTCGGTCCCGCTCAGTTACCAGCTTGCTGCGCTCTGCGTTGGCCAACGCAGACTGGGTGTCCTGTCGCTCCAACTGCCCTGCCCAATCCACAGCCTGCTGAGCCAACGACGGAACTGTCCCATCCGAATTGTACCCGTCTCGCCACCAATCGCGCAGAGGGTCGACGCCCGGATTTGCCAGATAACGCGCCGCAGGATGGTCACTTTCAGCAGTTGCACCCACACGAAGTGCAAACTCCGAAAGCTTGACCCGCAGAGCCTCGGAAGCCGCATTACGTACTTGGATCGCCAGATGATGCCGACCCTGGATTTCTTTGAGCACCTTCAGCCCGGCCAACCCCGCTGTCGCCTTTTCGTACGGGTTGTGCACGACACGATGCTCACCTGCGAAAGGGGTATCACAGGCTGGACAATGGTCACACGCGACATGCTGGAGCCCTATAACAGCATTGTATAGAGCCTGGAATGAAGAGTCGTAAGTCCGCGCTGCGAGTTCGGAAGTGACATCTATCACCACTTGTTGAGATTCGTCGGCTACTTGATACGCCCGAACGAGTTCGGAGCTGCTGATGCCATAGATGAAAGCCGGAGGCTGGTTAAGCTGAGCATCCAGTTGCTGCAGGTGACCTGGGCTCGCCTCGCTCCCGAGGGCGGCAAGCAAGTCTGAATAGGTCATGCCCGGCTGAACGCTCGTAGCATAAGCGTTCTCGATCTGCGCCTGGTGTGCGAGCGCAGCAGCTTCATTGGCGACGGTTTCGTGGTCTTTATTCAAAGAACCGCGCTTCACCGTTAGCTCGACCTGCTTCGAAGCCAAAAGCGTCAAAAGCGCTTCCATCGAATCGTTGAAGTGACCCACGAATTCGTTAAATTGATCCATGCCGAACAACGCGGCGATAAGTTCTGTTTTCTCACCTGACGGTTTGGCTGCAATTCGAGAGAAGGCATCGATTCTGTTCTTCTCGATAAAGCAGAAGCGATAGGCCTCTGAATCAGCGACAACGGGAATCATCTGCCCTTGCGCCGTGACAGCCTTGAGTTCGGGTGGGAGATACCTACCCTCGTGATGGTTGGAAAGATACCGTCCCACCGCGATGCGCTTCATACCAGACTCATCGACAGCCCCCAGCAAAGCGAATTCTAAAGCTTCGCACAAACTGGTCTTTCCACTGCCATTGGGCCCATAGAACAGAGTGATACGTTCATGCAGATCAAACGGCTCGGGGTACCGGAAACCCCTGAATGGGCCTACCTTCAAGTGCTTCAGCTTGTGCCATTGCCAACCGTCTCCGGGCGGCGGAGGTGCGATCAGGGGTAGCGTCGGTGCCGTTGTTGCGAGTGATTCGCGCATCAGACCAATCAGTAGAGCAGATCGCTGGTTACGCTGCCGGCTGGTGTCTGCGACCTCAACAAAACGCTGAAGGACGATATTGGCGACCCTGCGAGCGTCCTCAGAGGCAGCATTCTCGGGTGCATGAATCCAGCGCACGAACTGTTGATAATCCATCAAAGCCGACGTCATCCTTGCCTCCTAGTTCCGAACCTAAATGTTGGCCGCACTTCACGAAAAGCCGACTCAGATTCGAACCCTTAGGGTATGGAGCTGAAGCGACGTGGGATCATCAATAAAGCTTAGCTTGCATGAATGTAAAATTAGTCCATTGGCGCAGCTCCTCACTGGACTGCGAGGCTTGAGGGGCGCTTGGATAACCAGGTGCGGGTTTCTCCTGTTCAACTACAACCGGGCCAAAGGCCTCCCGGACCACGTTCCTGTGCAAAAATGGATCCAACAAACACTACTGATGTCTCTATGCCAGCGCAATCTCGAATGCATGCCGAATTGTTGCTTGGTTGACTGCCAAGTAAGGCTTGCAGTGATCAATACTGGAATGACCGAGTATCGTCTGCACCGTCTCAAAATCGCCTGTTGCCGCGAGTATCTTGGCCGCTAGTGAGCGCCTGCCGCTGTGCGACGATCCCTGCTTGATACCCGCCTGCCGGTAGAGCCTGCTAATGGTCTGTTGGAGCGAATCACAGGCCCTATAAACCTCTGGCCTTCCGTGCAGCTCACGATGTTTGAACGCCAGTTCAAAGGCTTGACCCTTGTGTGTAGTAACCAGCTTCGAACCTGGGCGCAGGCCTCGGTATTCGTCAGTACCGGAAAGGCCCCAGCGGCGCCGCAAGCGAACAGCGATCCAGCCTTCCAAGGCGTCAAGGCATCGTGGATGGGGGCCTGCAGGAAGTTGCCGGTTCAGCGGGCGTGTGAAATCGACCAGTTGCTGCCGCATAAGTGGCAACCGGCTCAATCACGTAAGGCGTGATGGCCGGACGCTTACAATTCACATTCGGTTTGACAGCGTTAGGAAAGCTTACTCGGACTCTGACGACTACACATTACGGCACACATTGACTACATGCTTTTTAGAAGTTGCAAAGCTGCAAGGTCCCAAGCCCGTGAGGGAAGCGAGTCAGTCTTATCTGGCTAATGTTGACATTTGAGTCAACCGGCCATAGAGTTTTCACGGTAGCCCTTGAGGCACTTGAGCTTTAACCCCTTGAGGGATTTGCAGAGCCCGGCTAATTTCCGGGCTTTTGCCTTTCTGAGACTTCTGCTGACGCGGCTGCCACCAACGTACTGAAACTTCATGCTCCGTCCGCTCCCGCAGCTTGATCGCCATCTCAATATCTAGATACGCCTCCTTGTCAACCGAGAGCGATCCTGCGTCTTTGGCCTTAGCATGCAGCCAGGCCCTGCTTTTCTCATAGTCACTGCAGAACACGAATATCGACCCCATGCAGAAAGCTGCAAGCCTAGTGCTGCTGAGTTTGCCTGAGAGTCATATCGAGCTCGACACAATGAGTCAGTTGGAGCAGGCTTCCAGAGAAACCTACATCTTTCTGATCAAGCGGTTTTAATCGTGCCAGTCGGCTCAAGCTGAATTATTTCGTCGTCGCAATGACAAAGCTGCGCAAGAAGTTCTCTTGGGGGCCACCCCGTTAACACGGAAATTTTCGAATAAGCTCACGCCGAGGTGAAGGTCACGCCTTTGTCACTACGCAGTAAGGGTTCGACCTTCTCCGAGTGGCCCGAGCGGCTATAAGCCATCGAATGTTCCAGCTCGCGCACCCGTTGCCACAACTTCATATTCTGAGCCAGCACGTTGTCACGCTGCATCTGAGCGATTGATAGCGTTTTTTCCAACGCGGCCAGCTGACTTTCCATCTGCCGGATTTTTTTGCCGCTCAATGAACCCGCCCCGTTGCCGGCCTCTGCCCGAACCGCCTCGATTTGAGCCAGTAGCGGTAAATGCGCTTTACGCGACTTTTTCAAGTAGCCACGATCAAATCCAGCCTCCAGGCTGACAATGCTGGCAGTGAGTTTCGACAGGTCTAAACCAACATGCTCGCGCACAACAGGCTTACCAACCAAGAGGCGCTGCAAGGCTTCCTCGCAGGCGCCCACCCCCTTGCTTGTTCCGTCACCAGGCTTCATGGTTAAACCTCCACTGAGTCAATCAGGCGGGCTTTGAAGGCGGTTAAACGCTCAATGTCGCCCTTCACAATTTGATATTCGCCCGAGCCTTCTGCGTAACTGCACAATTCATTCTCCGCATCCTGAATCGCCGCATTGAGCTTATAAGGCTTGATAATCGCGCCCTCGCAAGACAGGCATTCCGTGTAGTCACCGAGCATGAAGGAGTAGCAACGGCCCGCCTTAGTACAGCCACCGAGCAGTGTCGGACGGTAGCTAATTGCACCGCTTTTAACCCGTTGTTCGGTGTCGGCGCGGACATCTTCAATCTGAATCTCACCCGCCTTAACCCGCTCTTTCTGTTTCTCCATGTACGAGCCGGTGCCGCCGAACAACGGTTCCTCATTAAACAGAAGATCGGCAATCAACTGGTTCGACACCGACATGGGCACGGCCATCTGATACTCGAAGGCGAAGTGATTGCTTGGCAGCACAAAGTCCTTCTTCTTGTCGTCGTAGTAGCCAAAAATGGTACGCAGGTTATCGTAGCCATTCGCGTAATAGCGCGACATTTCAATCGTCATGTGCTTGAACTGCGCCCGCAGCGTCGGCAAGGAAAGAAAACCGCTACTGCTGCCATAGAATGCCAGCGAGCGCCGAAACTGATGACTTGTCAGCGGCCAAGGCTGGCCTGCAGCAAACGCTGGCTCATTGTAAAAGTCACGAGAAGGATCGCTCTGCGCCAGTTCCTGTAAGTCCTCTGGATGAATCGACAGCCCGTGCAAAGCAGTTCTTTGTGTCCCTCTCGCCTTAAAACTCGTCACGCCAACTTCGGCACTGTTCCGCGCATAACCAACAATGGAAGGGTTGAGAAACAGCGGGCAACGGGCATCCAACTCGATTTTGTAGAGTTTGGCGAGTCCGCGACAAATCGCCTGGGCGACTTCGACCGCCTTGACGACCTCCCTCGGCGCGAACCATGCGGCTTCTCGGTTGTAACCGGTGAATTTTGTGGTGGTTGAGAGGACGTTTACTGACCGCGGCTTATCACGTTCAATGCCCAGATCATCGACGACCACCTGCCTGACGACTTGATCGGACAAACAGTAATACGGCATTCGCATCACCTCCTGATCGCGCATGCCGGTATAGAGGTGGATCACCGTTTTCACCACATACTGCATTCGGAGCAAGCGCAGTTGCAGATTTCTCCTCCCAGAACACTCAAACTCACCAGCAAACACTAAAGTCAGACCATGATCCTTGATCGCTTGCCCCATGTCGGGCCGCCGGTGCGCCTTGCCACCAACCCCCAAAGAATTCTGTCTGTCATGAGTAATGCCGTAATGCTCATCAGCAAAGCAGGCGATAAAGGACTCGAAACGCCCAACACCTACATAAAGCTGATCGAGCAGGTCGCCAGTAAGATTGATGAGATTCAAATAGATTCGTGTCGGAATGACTGGATGCTGCTTGTGCTCTGGTCGTGACAAATCAAATTTGGCGGGATTGATCACGGCATAACCCAACCGTTCTTCGCCCACCCTGGCCAAGCCTTTCAAAACCCCAGAAAAAACCTTTTTATCGAAGCTACTTTGGCCAATAAAAGCCGCCAGATAAACCGGCACGGTAAAGATCTGCCGCAAGGACAGCACGCCAACCATGGGCTTCTGTTTCTGCTCATAGCAGAACTGAATGGCTAAGCGCAGCAATAGCCAATACTGGCAAAATGTGCTTGCGCTCAGCTTACCGAGTCGCCCGCCACCGGCAAAATAGATCAGGCAATACAGCAGATGTTTGGCTTCTTCGATCAGCGCCTGCTGCTGTAGGCCACTTTCGTTGAATACCGTATCAAAACGTATTCGCGCGAGTTTTTTTGCACTCAGCCGGTATGGGTTAAAGTCCCAAACGCGCTCACCGTATGCCGCCGTGGCGTTGCCTTTCGCATCACGACAAAGAACGAACTCGGGTGCGGGCTTGCCGTAGAGTTGCGGCGCCTTATCTGGCTCACTGGTTGGCGAAAACTGGCCGCTGGAAAAGAGACTGCCGATGGACTGGACAACAGCGTTCAAAATACCACTCCCATTTTTTCATAACGGCTCAGACGGCTTTCCCAGAAAGGCGTGAGCTCACCGTATTCAAACACCTTGGCCTTGATCGCTTCGACCAACTGCTTCACCGCATTCGAACGCTCGCCAAGCGCCTCAAGGATGAACTCGATTCGTATCGACAACTCTTTGTAGAGCGCTTCAGCATGAGCCGAATCGGGCGCGGCTTCACGCACCGCATTGATCACATACTGCAAGCTCACAATCTTGTGCAGGTCTTCTTCATCGCTGTGACAGATATAGTGCTCGCAGTACAAGCAGCCGTATTGGCTGCGGCAGTTCGGCTCGATTACAACAGCCCCTAAATCATGCACAGGAATCGGCCGACTGAACCCGTCACAGTGACCCGCCGCCGTTCCGATCTCGCCTTCTGCAGGCCTATGGCTGCGCTCAAACGCGACTTTTGCTGTATGGCGCATGGCCTGCCAAAACTGTCCGAACTCAGCTTTCTGCTGCTCAGGAGTAGCCTCCGAATAAGTCGAAAGATTGACCATCAAACTCTGATTCAAGGTTGCCGCTACCGTGGACGGCGACACGCCAGCGGTATGCATCCCAAGGCTCTTGTACTTGCGCATCTTGCGCGGCGAAAGTCTTGGTACCTTGGGGTCAAGGAAGGTGCCGCTGATGAAGTTGAAGAATTTTTTCATCAACATAGTTGTGTTAAATTCAGAAAATTCGTTATCGGGGCTTGCTAGTTCGCCACTCGCGGGCATCGTAAAGAACAGCCGCTCATGCGACACGCCATTCAGAATCCACTCACGGAGCTTCAGGTACTCCTTGAGCAGCGGCAACCCTGTGTCACGCCCGATGTTATAAAGAGTTGATTTCCCGCCCGCCCGGAACTTCACAGCCGACAACTCTTTCTTGATTGGAGATTTCTCAACCTCGATCGCGTCTATATAGCTAAACTGGTCAAACTCGGTCGGCGTGGCGCCTGTGATCATAAGGAAAAGGCTTGCGTAGGCTTTCGCGGCAAAACCCGCCACTTGAAGCCGGTGCCAGTAGCGCCCATATTCGTTGGCCGCATCCAAACTCGCTTGTGCGTTTAATAGAGTGCGCTCTGCTTCCGATTTTTTGTATAGCCTTCGCCCCAACCTGTCAGCAGCTGCCAAATATTCTTCGACCGTCGCAATCCGTCGCTCGCCGGCATTATAATTAAGCGGCGACGTCTTGAATGGGCCAACCCAACCATGGCTTGATGGAAACACAACCACCTCATAATCCCTGATGCTCACAACAAAGGGATATGGCTGGCTGTTCAGGACGAAAACACTGCATTGCTGGGCAATCGCCAAACAAGCGTCCCGGCACACCTCAACATGGGCAGCGCTGGCTGCCTCAGAACCTTTTTCGGCAATGATCGGGACCGCACCTGCTAGGATATGGTGACTGTCTTCTGGATAAAGCAGTTCAATAATCCTTGAAACATTCAACTGACTATTTTTCGCACTGACGGGCTTCAATACATGATGGGCTATTTGATGATTCAGGTGCGCGGTATAGTCTCGATAGGCTTGCTGGGCTTGCGCTGCACTGGCAAAAATTTCCCTGTAGCCTTGCGCGTTCAGCCAGTCGATAAAATATGCGGTAAGTGTCAATCGCAATAGGACTGTCTTATCACGCAGACCGATAAAGGACTCTAGCAGCCTCACAATCAGTTCACGACGGCCTTCGACAAAAGACTCAATCCCTACCGGCGTGCCGCGATCATCCCGAACGCTTTCATTCTTACCACGCAGCAAATATGCAAAACTGCCAATATCCAACGGCTTCTTCATCACCTTCGGAGACAGTTGCAAACGCAAGCGCTCAGGCTCAGCAAACTCATAAGTGACTTCACTCATCGTAATAATCTGCGTATTGGCACGATGCTCAAATTGCTGACGACTATTCATCTTGCGCCTCCACCTTCAGCACCGCGTAGCCGCCATTGAACAACTTCCTCTCCCAAACCTCTTGGGCAATGACCTTTTCGTGAGTCATCTTGAACAACTTTAGGTAGTTCTCTGTCGTTCCCCTGGACTCGTGGTGCATGCGCTTCTGAATAAAATCAATGTCTTCGCCCGGCTTCAACTCTCCCTCCTGAACCAATGCCTGCAGGCGCTGGTAGAGCTGATATCCAAAGGTCGCTCGCAGCCAGTGATATGAAAAGTCTTTCGGAAATGGGCTAGAGGCTTTCTGGATCAACTTGCGCTTAACTGTTTCCGTGACCTGCCCTGTCTGCGGCGACTTAACAATCGTATAGCGCGGATCGCTTTTGGCCATGTAGTAGCAGTTACCTTGATCTGAAAGAAACAGATACATATCATCTTCCTCCAGCGTCAGACCGGGATGACTTGTCTCTAACTGAGCTAGAAACTTTTTCCTCCGTTTCTTCATCATTGGGCTTTTGGCAAGCGTAACAAGTTCTTCGGCAAGTTGCTTCGGGACGTACAGGACCTGCGGTTTGTCGTATTTCGTATCGATGCCTGTGCAGGGGCCAGCATGTAATTTATAGGCACCCTCCCGCTCCAGTTTGTCCTCTGTAAAGCCTTTCAAATTCTTCAAGCGCATGGTCAGAACGGTTTGCTTGCGGGCGCCCGTCATTAGCGAGGTCATCAGGATCAATCGCTCAACTGCAGACCATTCTTTTTCATTGCGAATGGTGGACAGAAACGCACCCAACTCAAGATTATAAAGCGGCCTGAGGTCTTCGCCGTCATCGCGAACGAACCCTAGCTGCACAGAACTACCCGGCGACGTACGTCGCGTTTGGCTGCGTTTTTCTGCATCTACGACCTTGACACCTTTAAACCCCTGCGCGATGAACCGTACCTGCTTGATCGTATCTACACGTTTCATGTCGAGATCATGCCAATACTCGGAAACGTACTTATAAAAGTGGTAGATAACACCTGTGTATTGATTTATCACCTGATTACTGCGGCTGCCTTCGTTAATCAAGTGGTAGAAATACTTATATGTCGGACGAAGTGGAGGCCGAGCACCGGAGAAGTCGAGCCAATCAAGATTGTTATCCTCACAGAACAACAGGTAATCAAGTAGTTTGCTGGCACGACGCCGAACATCGCCAGTGCGCCGATTGATCGGAGCCTTTTCACGCATTAGGTTCAGCAGATAATCATTAGCCTCTTTCCACGGATATCCATTTAAATGAAACAGAAACGGGAAATTATATAAATCAGGGTAGTTGTCTCCACCAACCTCACCAACTTGATACACAATTTCAGAGCCGCTTCCTTCCAGCAGGATTTTTTTTGCGTCGGGCGCTTCACTGACGCAGAGACTTGAGAAGGCGTTTCGAAGGGTCGAAAGAAGAACCAGGCGCGCTTCGTGCTGAGGATTTCGATAGGACATGACTCACCTTTAACGTAGATGAGACGACAGTATCGATTAGGCGTTTTCGATGCATCCCTAATCAATTCCCTCACCCCGCCGCAGTGAGATTGGAGGCCGTATTGCAACTAAAGCAGCTGTAGGCTGCCTTCTACCTCAAAGCAGCGAGTAGCGCGGTCATGCACAAAGACCTTCAGAACGAGCTGCAAAAGCCCTATCCGCGCGATTCCCCCTCCGGCTGTATCCCCGCTCACGAGGATTTTCAGGCACGATCTGTCAACGATCCATGTTACAGAAGGGCGTCTTTGCGAAAACTGTCAATCACTTCTTGTTAAGTGAATCTACCCATGGGTCCAACTTATGGAATAGCTTGGGATATCGCCCCTTCAAATCCTTCTTCACCTCGGCGTAAGTACTGCGCCAGAAGTTCGCCAGGTCCTGCGTCACCTGCACGGGCCGTCTGGCCGGCGACAACAGGTGCAGCTTGACCACCTGCCGCCCGCCGGCAATCCGCGGCGTATCCGCCAGCCCGAACAATTCCTGCAAGCGCACCGCCAGAATCGGCGGCTGCTCGCTGTAGTCCAGCCGCACCGACGAGCCCGACGGCACCTTCAGATGGTGCGGCGCCAGCTCGTCCAACCGCGCCGGCAACGGCCACGGCAGCAGGTTATGCAGGAAGCTGGAAATATCCAGATTGGCGAAATGGCTCAGGCGCGACACCTTGCCCAGGTAAGGCATCAACCAGTGTTCCAGGCTGGCAAGCAAGGCGCTGTCGCTGACATCCGGCCATTCACTGGCCTTGCCGCTATCCAGACCACGCAGCAGCATCACCCGCGCCTGCCATTGGCGCAGCTCCGGGGTCCAGGGCAGCAGTTCCAGGCCTTTGCGCCGCACCAGGTTGACCAGCGCCTGGCTGCGGGCGGACTCGTCGAGGCCGGTCAGCGGTTCGCGGCTGAGCACCAGTTCGCCGACCTTGCGCTGGCGTTCGGCGCGTAGCACGCCTTCGCGCTCATCCCAGTCAAGCTGGTCGACATTACGCACCTGCTCGGCCAACACCGAGTCGAACAGCGCCGGATCAAAATCCGCCGCGAGGTAAATCCGTTCTTCACGCTGGCCCTGGCGGCTGCCCAGATCGGCAATCACCAGCCAGGGTTGTTTCATCAGGCTGTCGGCTTCGGCGAACAACGCGGCACGGCCGTTGGCGAGGCGGTATTCGGCACCGCCCGCCCGCCGTTGCTGGGCGACGCGGTCCGGGTAGGCCAGCGCCAGCAAGGCTCCGAGCCAGCGCGGATGATCGGGATCAGCCACCGGCTGCTCTGCCTTGCCTCTTAAATAGCCACGGTATTGCCGCGCCAGTTGGCGGGCACGCTGCACGCCGCCCTGGGTGCCACGGGCCTTTTCTTCACCGGATAACAGGGCCAGGCGGCTGTGCAAATCCGCACCGGCACCACGCAGGATATCGCGCTCACCCAACAGTGCCGCCACGTCACAGGCCATACTCGCCAGGCCCAGATCCTGACCACGCAGCAGCAAATGAGCGATTCGCGGGTGCGCCGGCAACCCGGCCATTTTCTGGCCGTGGGCGGTCAGCTTGGTATCGCTCAACGCTCCGAGGCGCTCGAGCAAATCCTGGGCCTGTGCATAAGCCGCGGTGGGCGGAACGTCGAGCCATACCAACTGAGTAGGCGCCACGCCCCAGCGGCCCAATTGCAGGGCCAAACCGGAAAGATCCGCCGAGAGAATTTCCGCACTGGAATACGCCGCCAGCCCTTCATGCTGGTCTTCGGACCACAACCGATAACACACCCCCGGCTCCAGGCGCCCTGCCCGGCCGGCACGCTGGGTGGCGCTGGCGCGGGAGATGCGCTGGGTGTCGAGACGGGTCATGCCGATGCCCGGGTCGAAACGCGGGACCCGCGCCAACCCGGCGTCGATCACCACGCGCACGCCGTTGATGGTCAGGCTGGTCTCGGCAATGTTGGTGGCCAGCACCACTTTGCGCTTGCCGGCGGGCGCCGGGTCGATGGCGGCGCGTTGGGCGGCCAGGTCCAGTTCGCCGTGCAGCGGGCATAGCAGCACCTCGGGGTTATCGCCCAGCGCGTCAGCCAATTGCTGATTAACCCGACGAATCTCGGCCTGCCCCGGCAGGAACACCAGCACGCTGCCGGTTTCATCATGTAGGGCTTCAAGGATGGTCTGCACCAACCGTGGCTCGATAAATTCGCCGGGCTGGAATGGCCGGCCCCAGCGCATCTGCACCGGGTACATGCGCCCTTCGCTGCGCAGGATCGGCGCGTCGTCCAGCAACCCGGCCAGGCGTTCGCCTTCCAGGGTGGCGGACATCAGCAAAATCTTCAGTGGCTGCTCGTCGCGAAACAGGTCTCGACCATTAAGACTAAGGGCCAGCGCCAGATCGGCGTCCAGGCTGCGTTCGTGGAACTCGTCGAAGATCAACAAACCCACGCCGTCGAGTGCCGGGTCATCCTGCAGGCGCCGAGTGAGGATGCCTTCGGTGACCACTTCGATGCGGGTGTTGGGGCCGACCTTACTGTCGAGGCGAATGCGGTAGCCAACGGTTTCGCCGACCTTTTCCCCCAACTCGCTGGCCAGCCTTTCTGCCGCTGCACGGGCGGCCAGGCGGCGGGGCTCGAGCATCAGGATGGTTTGCCCGGCCAGCCAGGGTTCATTCAACAGCGCCAATGGCACCCGTGTGGTTTTACCGGCGCCGGGCGGTGCTTCGAGCACGGCTTCATGGCGCGTCGCCAGGGCGTCACGCAGGGCGGGTAAAACATCATCGATTGGCAACGAATTCATACTGGCTCCAAAGCAGAGCGGCGAGTATAACGGCGAACTGCCGGGTGTCGGTGGTGGTCTCAACGACACGGCCCCGTACTGACTGGAATGCGGTCAAAGGTGGGAGCGGGCTTGCCTGCGATAGCGGTGTGTCAGCCAACACACCTGAAACTGAACCACCGCCATCGCAGGCAAGCCAGCTCCCACACTTGATCATCGTCGCCTTGTAGACTGGCTTATAGTCACTTTCATTATGTTCAAGGAGAGTCCCATGCGTGTTGCTTCCCGTGTCATCGGCGGTGTTCTGGCCGTCACCCTGCTGAGCCAGTTGACGGCCTGCGGCTCGATTTTCTACCCCGACCGCCGGGGCCAGATCGACGGCAAGATCGACCCGGCAATTGCCGTGCTCGATGCGGTCGGCCTGCTGTTCTACGTGATCCCGGGCCTGATCGCCTTTGGTGTCGACTTCGCCACCGGCGCGATCTACTTCGAGCCGGGCAAAACCGCCCAGGTAGCTCCGGAAAAACTCCAGCAAGCCATCGGCGCCGACGGCAAGGTCGATAACGCCAAGCTGCAAACCATCATCCAGAAAGAAACCGGGCGCAATCTGCCGCTGGACGACCCGCGCATGATCCAGTTCAAGGGCAGCGTGCAACAACTCGCCACCCTGGGCCTGCAACCCGCCGCTTAAGGACTGACCCGCCCCATGACCACCAGTCCCGAACACGCCCGGCTGTTGCGCCTGGCCACCCGCGCTTCCGTCGGCGTGGCCTGTGTGCTGATTGTGACCAAGGCCATCGCCTGGTGGCTCAGCGGCTCGGTGAGCATGCTCGCCGGGCTGACCGACTCGCTGCTCGACGGCGTCACCTCGCTGCTCAACTTGCTGGCCGTGCACTACGCGTTGCGCCCGGCCGATGACGATCACCGGTATGGCCACGGCAAGGCGGAATCCCTGTCGGGCATGGCCCAGGCGTTGTTCATCGCCGGCAGTGCGGTGTTGATCGCCTTCCAGGCGTTCCAGCGTTTGCAGCATCCGGAACCTGTGGGCGCGCCATGGCTGAGTATTGGCGTGATCGTTCTGTCCCTGGCGTTGACGGCGGCGCTGCTGATCCTGCAATACCGGGTGATCCGCGAAACCGGCTCCAACGCCATCCGCGCCGACTCGCTGCACTATCGCTCAGACATGATGCTCAACGGCAGCATCCTGGTGGCGCTGGTGCTGGCGGCGTTTGGTTTTCATCAGGTGGACGCCTGGTTCGGCCTGGGCATCGCGGCCTACATTTTGTGGAGCGCCATCCAGATCGCCCGGGAAAGTTTTTCGGTGCTGATGGACGAGGAACTGCCGCCGGATGTCAGCCAGCACATGCTCGAACTGGCGTGCAGCGTGCCCGGTGTATTGGGTGCCCATGACCTGCGCACGCGGATTTCCGGCAGCCACTGGTTCGTGCAGCTGCACCTGGAGTTACCGGGGGAATTGAGTTTGTCCGTGGCCCACGGCATCAGCGACCAGGCCGCCGATGCCATCCACAACGCCTACCCGCGAGCCGAAGTGCTGGTGCACGCCGACCCGCAGGAAGTGGTCAAGGGCGCGAAGGCCTAGTACTGCACCTGATAGCCGCGACTGCTCAGGCAGTTGCCCTGGGCCTGGCGGTAGGTTTGCACCACGGCCGGGTCGGGGGCGTAGGTGACGGTCCTTGGGTCAAAGCCACTTTGTTGCACCGCCCAGCGATAGCAGTCGTAACCATCCTGCTGGACCTGCGCCGGTGACTGGCCGTTGGCCGGGTAAGCCACCACGTCATAACCATTGCCCTGGGGCACGGGTTGCGGCGCTGGCGCGGCGGGTGGCGGCTGCACCACAACGTACTGCTGGCTGCTTTCTTCGTAGGTGTAATAGGCACCGGCGGCGAGGAAGAACAGCGCACTGCCCACCCACACTTCCCGCGCGTAGTCGGGCAGGTATTGCACGCGAATCCCGTAAGGCGGCGTCACGACGACATAGCGCGGGCCTTGTGGGCGATACCAGTAGCCACCCGAGAAGAAGTAGTCCTGGCCGCGATACGGCACGCGGTAATTGCGGTCGGGGAAGCGGTCGACGATGTAACCCGGACGGTATTGCGGGCCTGGGCCCCAGCCATTGCCGTGCCCGTCGGGGCGGCCTGGCCAGCGGTGATCGTTGGGGTGGTTATTGCCACCGCCGTTACCCCCGTTGAAGCCGGGCCGGCCCGGGCCACCCTGGCCGCCATTGCCGGCCTGCCAATGCTGGTTGCCGTCGTTGCGACGCGGGATGTCCTGGTAATTGCCCTGACGCGGTTCCTGGGTCTGGCGCACGGTATCCGGGCGACCCTGGATCGGCAGGTTATTGGCCGGCTGCGGCGCCGGGTGCGGAGGTTGCTGTTGATTGCCTTGCGGGCGACCTTGCCACTGGCCACCTCCGTTCGGGCGCTCAATGTTCTGGTTCTGCGGCCGTGGCTGATTGTTTTCGAAATGCTGATTCTGCGGACGCGGCTGATTGTTCTCGGGCCGAGGGGCTACAGGGCGCGGTTGACTATTTTGTGGTCGCGGTTGGTTGTTCTGCGGCCGAGGCTGATTATTGCCTGGATGCCCTTCCGGGCCTCTTTCATGCTGACCACCGCCTTCCTGGCGTGGCGGGTCGTCGGCCATCACTTGCGCACCAACGCTCATCATCAGCAAACCAACACCTGCCAAACGCCAGATGCGCTTCATGCTATTCCTCACTGCGGATTAGGGCCTACACGTAAGACTGGAAAACCGGGGCCCGGTTCTGCGAGAGGTTATCAGTCACGAGAAGTATTTTCGCAGGCAATAAAAAGGGGCGACCCGTCGGTCGCCCCTTGAGAACTTCGTCCTGGCTCAACGCTTTTGACGTTGGCTCACCTCACGCCGTCTTGTGGACAGTGTGCAGCCCGGGGGCCGGGGCAACCCTGTGGGGTTGGCGGCCGCAGCCGGCCTTATTGGCGGGCTGCAGTGGACTGTATGTCCGGGCAGTGATTCTGTTGATAACTCTACGCCTCGGCCTCGGGCAGATGATTGCGAAGATTGCGTCAATAAACAGTGCTTGCGCAATTTTTAACCCTGGATAGATAATTCACCGCAATAGTTACGACAAAGGCCAGCCCCATGAGCAAACTTGACCGATACGACCTGAGTATTTTGGCGGAATTGCAGCGCGACGCGAGGATCTCCAACCAGGAGTTGGCCGAGCGCATCGGCCTGTCGCCTTCGCCGTGCTCACGCCGGGTCAAGCAACTCGAAGACGACGGCTACATCGCCCGCCAGGTCGCCTTGCTCGACCGCAAGATGCTCGGCCTGAGTCTCACGGCCTACGTGCTGATCGGCATGGACCGACACACCCCCGAACGTTTCGAGAACTTCGAAGCGGCCATCCGCACCTTGCCGCAAGTGCTGGAATGCAGCCTGGTGACCGGGATGGACGCCGACTATCAGCTGAAAGTGGTGGTGCCAGACATGGATCACTACCAGAAGCTGCTGCTGGGCCACCTGACGCGCATCGAAGGCGTCACCAGCGTGCGCTCAAGCTTTGTGCTGAACCAGGTGCTCAACAGCACCGAGCTGCCGCTGACCCACCTGCGCACTTAAGACCAGCGCCGAACAAATGTGGGAGCGGGCTTGCTCGCGAATGCGGTGTGCCAGGCACCGAATGTG
>NZ_JBSVWQ010000043.1:0-38549 GCF_054071215.1 Pseudomonas sp. SDO5522_S412
TCATTCAGCACATCAGTGACTGAACCACCGCATTCGCGAGCAAGCCCGCTCCCACATTTTTTTGAGTTTCAGTGTGGCTTACAGCTCACCCAACGCATCGATCAGCGCCTGGTTCTGCTCAGGCGTGCCAATACTGATCCGCAGGAACTGGGCAATCCGCTCCTGCTTGAAGTGCCGCACAATCACCCCCTGCTCCCGCACCTTGGCCGCCAGCCCGGCAGCGTCGTGCCCTGGATGCCGGGCAAAGATGAAGTTGGCCGCCGACGGCAGTACTTCAAACCCCTTGGCCTGCAGTTGCGCCACCAGCTTTTCACGGCTATCGATCACCAACTTGCAGGTGTTCCGGAAGTATTCGCGGTCTTCAAAAGCGGCGGCCGCGCCGACAATCGCCAGACGGTCCAGCGGGTAGGAGTTGAAGCTGTTCTTGACCCGCTCCAGCGCCTCGATCAGGTCCGGGTGGCCCACGGCCAGGCCCACCCGCAAACCGGCCAGGGAGCGCGACTTGGAGAGGGTCTGGGTCACCAGCAGGTTCGGGTAACGGTCCACCAGGCTGATGGCGGTCTCGCCGCCGAAGTCGATATAGGCTTCATCGACCACCACCACCGAGTCCGGGCTGGCCTTGAGGATTTGCTCCACGGCGTCCAGCGCCATCACGCAACCGGTCGGCGCGTTCGGGTTCGGGAAGATGATCCCGCCGTTGGGCCTGGCGTAGTCCGACACGCGGATCTGGAACTGTTCATCCAGCGGCACTGCGTCGAAGGCAATGCGGTACAGGCCGCAGTACACCGGGTAGAAGCTGTAGCTGATGTCCGGGAACAGCAGCGGCAGGTCGTGCTGGAACAAACCGTGGAAGATGTGCGCCAGGACTTCATCGGAGCCGTTGCCGAGGAACACCTTGCCCGCGTCGATCCCGTAGTACTTGGCCACCGCCTGCTTGAGCAGATCGCTGTTGGGGTCCGGGTACAAACGCAGATTGTCGTTCAGCTCGGCCTGCATGGCAGCCAGCGCCTTGGGCGATGGGCCGTAGGGGTTTTCATTGGTGTTGAGTTTTACCAGCTTGGTCAGCTTCGGTTGCTCACCGGGCACGTAAGGCACGAGATCCTTGACGAGCGGGCTCCAGAATTTGCTCATGTTTCAGTTCCCCTGCTTATCGTCAACGATGCGGTATTCGGCGCTGCGGGCGTGGGCGGTCAGCGACTCGCCACGGGCCAGCACGGAAGCGGTCTTGCCCAACTCCGACGCGCCCTCTGGCGAGCAGAAGATGATCGACGAGCGCTTCTGGAAGTCATATACGCCCAGCGGCGAGGAGAACCGCGCAGTGCCCGACGTGGGCAGCACGTGGTTGGGACCTGCGCAGTAGTCGCCCAGGGCTTCGCTGGTGTGGCGGCCCATGAAGATCGCGCCGGCGTGGCGAATCAGCGGCAGCCAGGCTTGTGGGTCGGCGACGGACAACTCCAGGTGTTCCGGGGCGATACGGTTGGCCACTTCGATGGCCTGCTCCATGTCGCGGACCAGGATCAGGGCGCCACGGCCATTGATCGACTTCTCGATGATCTCGGCGCGCTCCATGGTCGGCAGCAGCTTGGCGATGCTGGCGGCGACCTTGTCCAGGAATTCGGCGTCCGGGCTGACCAGGATCGCCTGGGCGTCTTCGTCGTGCTCGGCCTGGGAGAACAGGTCCATGGCGATCCAGTCCGGGTCGGTCTGGCCGTCACACACCACGAGGATTTCCGAAGGGCCGGCGATCATGTCGATGCCGACCTGGCCAAATACATGGCGCTTGGCCGTGGCCACGTAGATGTTGCCCGGGCCAACCACCTTGTCGACCTTCGGCACGCTTTCGGTGCCGTAGGCCAGGGCCGCTACCGCTTGGGCGCCACCGATGGTGAACACGCGATCAACGCCCGCGATGCAGGCCGCTGCCAGCACCAGTTCGTTGATTTCGCCGCGCGGCGTAGGCACCACCATGACCACTTCGGTCACGCCGGCCACCTTGGCCGGAATCGCGTTCATCAATACCGAGGACGGGTACGACGCTTTGCCGCCCGGCACGTACAGGCCAGCACGGTCCAGCGGCGTGACCTTCTGGCCCAGTACGGTGCCGTCGGCCTCGGTGTAGCTCCAGGAATCCTGTTTCTGTTTCTCGTGGTAGCTGCGCACCCGCGCGGCCGCCACTTCCAGGGCTTCGCGCTGGGGCGCGGTGATGCGGGTCAGCGCCAGCTCCAGGCGTTCGCGGGGCAGGATCAGGTCGGCCATGGAGGCGACATCCAGGCCATCGAACTGCCGGGTAAAATCAACCAGCGCCGCGTCA
Source organism: Pseudomonas sp. SDO5522_S412 (assembly GCF_054071215.1). Classification (NCBI taxonomy): domain Bacteria; kingdom Pseudomonadati; phylum Pseudomonadota; class Gammaproteobacteria; order Pseudomonadales; family Pseudomonadaceae; genus Pseudomonas; species Pseudomonas sp. SDO5522_S412. The sequence continues at coordinate 2,312 of NZ_JBSVWQ010000043.1, forward strand.
CCGCGCTCGCGCACGGCCTTGATGATGTCGAGCACCCGCTGGTTGACCGAATCGTCGGACACGCTTTCCCAGCTCAGCAGATGATCCAGATGATGGGCGAAATCCGGGTCGGCAGCGTTGAGTCGGGCAATTGCAGTGGACGTGGTCATAGCGAGGGCCTCATAGGAATGGCAAAAATGCTCAGGCGCCGAAAGTTAGCAGTCGATCCGCTTGGGCACCTGAGAATTCTGGCTATGAGGCGGATAGACGGGCGCGGCTTGGGGCCGCGCGGGTGAGTCAACCGCGGTGTCGAGACTCCACTGCCTTGCGCAGGGTGTCGATCAACGCCTGGATACGGGCGTGCTGCATTTTCATCGAAGCTTTGTTGACGATCAGCCGGGAGCTGATGTCGGCGATAAAGTCCTGGGGCTCCAGGCCGTTGGCGCGCAGGGTGTTGCCGGTGTCGACCACGTCGATGATCTTGTCGGCCAGGCCGATCAGCGGTGCCAGCTCCATCGAGCCGTAAAGCTTGATGATGTCGACCTGGCGGCCTTGCTCGGCGTAGTAACGCTTGGCAACGTTGACGAACTTGGTCGCCACCCGCAGGCGGCCTTTAGGCTCGACGTCACCGACACGGCCGGCGGTCATCAGCTTGCACAGGGCGATACGCAGGTCCAGCGGCTCGTACAGGCCCTGGCCGCCATATTCCATCAACACGTCTTTGCCAGCGACGCCGAGGTCGGCCGCGCCATGTTCAACGTAGGTTGGCACATCGGTGGCACGCACGATCAGCAGGCGAACATCGTCCTGGGTCGTGGGGATGATCAGCTTGCGGCTCTTGTCCGGATTCTCGGTCGGCACGATGCCCGCTTCAGCCAGAAGCGGCAAAGTGTCGTCAAGGATGCGGCCCTTGGACAGTGCGATGGTCAACATGGGAAACGTCAGTCCTTCATCAGGCTATTGCTGTCCGGTCGCAATCGGCGCCAGACACAGATCGAGGCCATTACAGCCTCGACTTGAAACAAATCAGCTAACAGCATACATCGTCATGTGGCGAGGGAGCTTGCTCCCGCTGGGGCGCGAAGCGGCCCTGATCTTTGTTTAAAAAGACTGGGACTGCTGCGCAGTCCAGCGGGAGCAAGCTCCCTCGCCACAATGAACGTGTTTGCAGTTCCTGGAACTAGCCCGGTACGCGGCGGATTTTCGCGCCGAGCATCTGCAGCTTCTCTTCGATGCACTCGTAACCACGGTCTATGTGGTAGATGCGGTCGATGAGGGTGTCGCCGTCAGCGCACAGCGCCGAGATCACCAGGCTGGCGGAGGCACGCAGGTCGGTAGCCATCACTGGCGCGCCCTTGAGCTTCTCGATGCCGGTCACGATGGCGGTATTGCCTTCGACCTGGATCTTGGCGCCCATGCGGTGCAGCTCGTACACGTGCATGAAGCGGTTTTCGAAGATGGTCTCGATCACGGCACCGGTGCCTTCGGCAATCGCGTTCAGGGAAATGAACTGCGCCTGCATGTCGGTCGGGAACGCCGGGTACGGAGCGGTACGCACGTTAACGGCTTTTGGCCGCTTGCCATGCATGTTCAGCTCGATCCAGTCTTCACCGGTGGTGATCTCGGCGCCGGCTTCCTTGAGTTTTTCCAGGACGGCTTCGAGGATGGTCGGATCAGTGTCCTTGACCTTGACACGGCCACCGGTGACGGCAGCCGCGACCAGGTAGGTACCGGTCTCGATGCGGTCCGGCATCACCTTGTAGGTAGCCGAATGCAGGCGTTTCACGCCATCAATGGTGATGGTGTCGGTGCCGGCGCCGGTGATGTTGGCACCCATGGCGATCAGGAAGTTGGCCAGGTCGACCACTTCCGGCTCGCGCGCGGCGTTTTGCAGCACGCTGCGGCCATTGGCCAGGGCAGCGGCCATCATGATGTTCTCGGTACCGGTCACACTGACGGTATCAAAGAAGAAGTTTGCGCCACGCAGGCCGCCTTCCGGCGCCTTGGCCTTGATGTAGCCGCCTTCGACGTCAATGGTTGCACCCATGGCTTCGAGGCCACGGATGTGCAGGTCCACCGGACGCGAACCGATGGCGCAACCGCCAGGCAGTGCGACTTCGGCTTCGCCGAAACGGGCAACCATCGGGCCCAGTACCAGGATCGAGGCGCGCATGGTTTTCACCAGCTCGTACGGTGCGATCAGGGTCTTGATGGTGCGCGGGTCGATTTCGACGCTGAGTTTCTCGTCGATCACCGGCTCGATGCCCATGCGACCGAACAACTCGATCATGGTGGTGATGTCATGCAGGTGCGGCAGGTTGGCCACGGTAACCGGGCCATCGCACAGCAAGGTCGCTGCCAGGATCGGCAGGGCGGAGTTCTTCGCCCCGGAAATACGGATCTCGCCATCAAGACGAGCACCGCCGGTAATAATCAATTTATCCATAAGAATCTCGACGCCTTGGGGGCTCAGGTGCGCTCGGCCCAGGCCGCGCGGCTGAAAAATTTCATAGTGACCGCATGGATGCTGCCATCGGTGATCCACGGGTTCAAATGGGCATAGATCTGCTGCTGACGCTTGACCGGGCTCAATGCCGCCAGTTCATCGCTAATCACGTTCAGCTGGAAATTGCAGCCTTCGCCCTCAACTTCAACATTAGTTTCGGGCAGCTTTCCTTCAAGGAAGCTTTTAACTTCTAGGGCCTGCATGATCAACCTCTATGGGCGCCCAGTGCGCGCGGGTCGCACATCATACAAAAAAGCCCCGCGCCTGCGAACCCCGCATAGCAGGACTCTGACGGGGGGCTTCTTTAATAATGTGTATTAAGGATGCGCCAACAGCTCGGTCAGACCGGAAACCTCAGCGATTTCACGCATGTCTTCGGGCAATGCACGAATGCTCACCGGCTTTTTGACGGCCTGCGCATCGCGCATGAAACACAGCAGCAACGACAAGCCGACGCTGCTGGACTTCACCACCGCCGAGCAATCCAGCACCAGCGCAGGAGCGGTACTGGCATTGATCAGCGCCTGGCCCTGCTTGCGCAGGGCGGGTCCAGTGCTGTAATCCAGCACGCCGCTGAGCAACAGCTCACCGGACTCGCCAAGGCGAATGGCCGACTCGGTCATTGGGCAGGCTTCCCGGCAGCTTTGTCGGTTTCTTCCTTGGCCTTGGCCACTTCACCGGCCCAACCGTTGATGGTTTTGTCCAGGTCGTTGCCATTGCGCTGCATTGCATCCGCGAACTGGTCACGGAACAGCTTGCCAATGTTGATGCCGTTGATGATCACGTTACGCAGTTTCCACTCGCCGTTGACCTTCTCGAGCGTGTACTGCACAGGGTAGACCGCGCCGTTGTTGCCCTTGACGCTCATGTTGACGCTGGTGCGGTCACCCGACTCATCCCCGGCAGGGGCGACGGTAATCCCCTGGTTGTTGTACTCCAGCAGGGCGTTGCCGTAGAACTGGAACAAGCCCTTCTTGAAGTTTTCCTGGAATGTCTGCATCTGCGCAGGCGTAGCCTTGCGCGAGTACTTGACGGTCATGATGCTTTTGGAAATACCTTCAGCATCAACAACAGGCCCGACAATCGTGTTCAGCGCGTTATAGAACTGACTCGGGTCCTGCTTGTACTTTTCCTTGTTGGCACTCAGGTCAGCCAACATCTTGTTGGTGGTGTCCTGCACCAGGTCATGCGCAGAACCGCCGGCAGCGGCGTTAGCCATCAACGGCAGTGCCGCGAGCAGTACCAACAGGCCACGTCGCAAAGTAGAGATCATGAACACATTCCTCATTTGGCGTCTTTATTGACGGTATTGAGCAGGAATTTACCGATCAAGTCCTCCAGCACCAACGACGACTGTGTGTCATGAATGGTCGAACCATCCTTGAGCAGGGCAGATTCCCCGCCGACGCTGATGCCGATGTACTTCTCGCCCAGCAGGCCAGCGGTGAGGATAGACGCAGTGGAGTCAGTCGGCAGGTTATCTACCTTCTTGTCCACCTGCATGGTCACACGGCCGGTGAAGCTGTCGCGGTCCAGATCGATTGCCGTGACCTTGCCGATGGTTACACCCGCCATGGTCACTTTAGCTCTGACAGTCAAACCGGCGATATTGTCGAAGTAGGCGTAAAGTTTATAGGTATCGGCGGTGGGGCTGGCCGATAGGCCGCTGACTCGCAGGGCGAGCAACAGTAAAGCCAGGATGCCAGCCAGCAAGAAAAGGCCGACACCGATTTCCACAGTGCGGTTTTGCATCAGAAATCTCCAAACATCAAGGCGGTCAAAATGAAGTCAAGGCCCAGTACCGCCAGCGAGGCGTACACAACGGTCTTGGTGGTGGCGCGACTGATCCCTTCTGAGGTGGGCTCACAGTCATAGCCTTGGAATACGGCGATCCAGGTCACTACAAAGGCGAAGACGATGCTTTTAATGATGCCATTGAGCACGTCGCCGCTGAAGGTCACGCTGTTTTGCATGTTGCCCCAGTAGGAACCGTCGTAGACGCCCAACCAGTCAACCGCCACCCATGAACCGCCCCAGATCCCGACCACGCTGAATACCATCGCCAGCAGTGGCAGGGAGATGAAGCCGGCCCACAGGCGCGGGGCAACAATGTACTTGAGTGGATCGACGCCGATCATTTCCAGGCTGGACAGCTGCTCGGTGGCCTTCATGTTGCCGATTTCGGCCGTCAGCGCAGAACCTGCGCGCCCGGCAAACAGCAGCGCGGTCACCACCGGGCCCAACTCACGCAACAGCGTCAGGGCAACCATCTGCCCAACAGCCTGCTCGGACCCGTAGCTGGAGAGGATATTGAAGCCTTGCAGCGCCAACACCATGCCGATGAACACCCCGGAGACCACGATGATCACCAGGGACATCACGCCCACGGAGTGCAATTGCTTGATCAGCAGGCCGAAACCGCCGCCAATACCGCCGCGGCCGAGCAAGGCATGAAACAGGAAAATCGTCGAACGCCCCAGCACACCGATGATATCGATGCCGGAGCGACCGAAAAGGCGAACCTTTTCGAGTAATGATGTCTTGCGCATCAGCGCTTCCCCAGAAGATCTGAGCGGTAGTCCGCTGCCGGAAAGTGAAAAGGCACCGGGCCATCGGGATCGCCGGTCATGAATTGGCGAATGCGCGGGTTGTCTGCGTTCATCAGTTCTTCAGGCGTGCCCTGCCCCAGCACCTGGCCATCGCCCACTACATATAGGTAGTCGGCAATGCTCGCGGTCTCGGCCAGGTCGTGGGAAACCACGATACTGGTGATACCCAACGCATCATTGAGCAGGCGGATCAGGCGTACCAGCACCCCCATGGCGATCGGGTCCTGGCCAACGAAAGGCTCGTCGTACATGAGAATCTGCGGGTCGAGGGCGATGGCACGCGCCAGGGCGACACGACGCTTCATGCCTCCGGACAACTCGTCGGGCATCAAATCGATAGCACCGCGCAGCCCGACGGCCTGCAATTTCAGCAACACAATGTCACGAATCATTTCATCGGACAGCTGTGTATGCACCCGCAGCGGGAACGCCACGTTTTCGAAAACATCGAGATCGGTAAACAACGCGCCGCTCTGGAACAGGACGCCCATGTGTTTGCGGGCATCGAACAGGTCACTGCGCGAAAGGGTCGGCAGGTTCTGGCCATTGACCCAGACTTCACCGGCGGAGGGGCGCAATTGCATGCCCATCAGGCGCAGCAGCGTAGTCTTGCCGCAGCCGGAAGGCCCCATGATGCCCGTGACTTTGCCGCGGGGAATGCGAATATCCACATTATTGAAGATGCTGCGCGTACCGCGCTTGAAGGAAAGGCCCTTCAGCTCGACCGCGTAGGCGTTATCGGCACTCATCTAAACTCCTTGGGATGCAGCCTTTCACTCAGACACTTTGTTTTCGACAAATGCTTGCGCCGAATAGACAAAAAGGCCGTGCGGACCGAACTGGCCGCGAACTATATCACTGCTGGTACAGCGCCCCCAAGGCCGGAACAGAGCTTGTTCAGAAACAGGACAGCTAAAAAATCCTGGCTGAGGTTCAATCTCAACCACGGGTGTATTGAATAAAGCCTGACGAACTTGTGTGAGGGAATTGATCATTACCGTTATAATCGCCGACTTTTCGTCAGGCTATACGATTTCAGACATGAGCCAATCCAGCGACCTTATTCAATCCGCACAACGCACCATCCGCCTCGAGCTTGAAGCCGTAGAAGGCTTGCTGGCCCATATCGACGCGGATTTCGTACGCGCCTGCGAGATGATTCTGGCCAGCAAGGGCCGCGTAGTGGTGGTCGGCATGGGCAAATCCGGACATGTCGGCAACAAGATCGCCGCCACCCTGGCGAGCACCGGGACCACCGCGTTCTTCGTGCATCCGGCCGAAGCCAGCCACGGTGACATGGGCATGATCACCCGGGACGACATCATCCTGGCACTGTCCAACTCCGGCACCACCAACGAAATCGTGACCCTGCTGCCGCTGATCAAGCGCCTGGGTATCCAGCTGATCAGCGTGACCGGCAACCCGGACTCGACGCTGGCAAAAGCCGCCGAAGTGAATTTGAACGTGCACGTTGCCCACGAGGCCTGCCCGCTGAACCTGGCACCGACCTCCTCCACCACCGCCGCCCTGGTCATGGGCGATGCGCTGGCCGTGGCATTGCTGGAAGCCCGCGGGTTTACCGCCGAAGACTTCGCGTTTTCCCACCCGGGCGGCGCCCTTGGCCGTCGCCTGCTGCTGAAAGTGGAAAACGTCATGCACGCCGGCGACGAGCTGCCACAAGTGCCACGCGGCACCTTGCTGAAAGATGCCTTGATGGAAATGACCCTCAAGCGCCTGGGCATGACCGTAATCCTGGAGTCCGACGGGCGGCTGGCCGGGGTCTTCACCGACGGCGACCTGCGCCGCACCCTGGACCGCAACCTCGACATCCAGACCGCCACCATCGACGAAGTCATGACGCCTCACGGCAAGACCGCACGCCCTGACATGCTCGCGGCCGAAGCACTGAAGATCATGGAAGACCACAAGATCCTGGCGCTGGTGGTGGTCGACAGCGACGACCGTCCGGTTGGCGCCCTGAACATGCACGACTTGCTGCGTGCGGGAGTGATGTAAATGACCACCGACCTGATGCAACGGGGCAAGCACATCAAGCTGGCGATTTTCGACGTCGACGGTGTGCTGACGGATGGCCGCCTGTACTTTCTGGAAGACGGCAGCGAATTCAAGACGTTCAACACCCTCGACGGCCAGGGCATCAAGATGCTGATGGCGGCGGGCGTGCAAACCGGCATCATCAGCGGTCGCAAGACCCCGGTTGTGGAACGCCGCGCACAAAACCTGGGTATTCCTCACCTGTATCAGGGCCGCGAGGATAAACTGGTGGTTCTGGACGAGCTTCTTGGCCAACTCAACCTAAGCTATGAGCAGGTTGCGTACCTGGGTGACGATTTACCCGACCTGCCGGTGATTCGCCGGGTCGGCCTGGGCATGGCCGTGGCCAATGCGGCGGCGTTCGTTCGCGAACACGCCCATGGTGTAACCACCGCCCGCGGCGGCGAAGGCGCCGCCCGCGAGTTCTGCGAGTTGATTCTGCGCGCCCAAGGCAGCCTTGAAGCGGCCCACGCCGCCTACCTATAGAGCGTTTTATGCTGAGTAAAAAGATTCGCAATTTCCTGATACTTGCAGTCATCGCCGCGGTTTTCCTCGCGGTCGGCTACTGGAATATCAGCCCGGAGCGCTTCCTCGACAAGCCGGTTGCACAGGTTGACGAGAGTGCTATCGACTATTACGCCATCAACGCCCACAGCATCCAGTACCTGCCCGATGGCAAGGTCCAGTATGAAATGACCTCCGACAAGGTCGAACACTTGAAGGCATCCGAGGTCACTTTGCTGACCAAGCCGGACATGAACCTGTACCGCGGCGCCGAATTTCCGTGGCACGTCACCAGCGAGCGTGGCGAGGTCAACCCGGACGGCACCCAAGTGGAACTGATTGACTCGGTGCGGGTAGCCCGCACTGACGCCAAGAACCGCGACACCATTATTACCAGCAGTCGCATGACCGTATTCCCACAGAAGCAATATGCGCAGACCGAGCAAGACGTTAGAATTGACGGCGCTGGCGGTGTATCGACTGGCAAGGGAATGAAAGCGTATTTGAAAGAAAGCAGGATACACCTGCTATCGAACGTAAGAGGACAGTATGAGGCTCGTTAAAACCCTCCCTATTTTGCTCGGCCTGGGCGCAGCACTGGGAAGCGTGAGCGCCTGGGCTCTGCCGAACGATAGCCAGCAACCGATCCACATTCAGGCTGACGATGCGCAGCTGGATGACAAGCAAGGTATCGCGACCTACACGGGCAGCGTGATCATCACCCAGGGCTCGATGAAAGTGACGGGTAACACCGTGACACTGACTCGTACCCCGGCGGGCGATATCGACGTGGTCACTTCGGTGGGCAACCTGGCGTATTTCGAACAACTGCAGAAAGTGGGCGACCCTACGCCGGTCAAAGGCTATGGCAAGACGATCCAGTACCACGCCCAGCAAAACCGCATCGTGCTGATCGACCAGGCCCGGGTCATCAATGACGGCAACACCACCGACGGCGAAAAAATCGTCTACGACACGGTGAAGCAGATCGCCCAGGCCGGCCGTGCTACCGGCTCGAAAATCAGCACGCCGAAGCCGCGTATCGACATGGTTATCCAGCCGAAGCAGAAACCGGGCGCAGCCCAGCCGGCGCCGAAACCCGACGCGAAGAAGGCGAATTAATGGCAACCCTGAAAGCCCAGCATCTGGCCAAGGCTTATAAAAGCCGTCAGGTCGTGCGTGACGTCAGCCTGTCGATCGACAGCGGCCAGATCGTCGGTTTGCTCGGCCCCAACGGTGCCGGCAAGACCACCTGCTTCTACATGATCGTCGGCCTGGTGCAGGCCGATCAAGGCCGCGTCCTGATCGACGACCTGGACGTAAGCCACCAGCCTATGCACGGCCGTGCGCAAGCGGGTATCGGCTATCTTCCCCAGGAAGCATCGATCTTCCGCAAACTGTCGGTTTCCGACAACATCATGGCCATCCTCGAGACCCGCAAGGAACTCGACCGCGCCGGGCGCAAGAAAGAGCTGGAAAGCCTGCTGCAGGAATTCCACATCAACCACATTCGCGACAACCTCGGCATGAGCCTTTCCGGCGGCGAGCGTCGTCGTGTGGAAATCGCCCGCGCGCTGGCCACGGCGCCCAAGTTCATCCTGCTGGACGAACCTTTCGCCGGTGTCGACCCGATCTCGGTCGGCGACATCAAGCAGATCATCCATCATCTCAAGGCCAAGGGCATCGGTGTATTGATCACCGACCACAACGTCCGTGAGACACTCGATATCTGCGAAACCGCCTACATCGTCAACGATGGACAGCTGATTGCCGAAGGTGACTCTGCCACTATCCTGGCCAACGAACTGGTCAAGGAAGTGTATCTGGGTCACGAGTTCCGCCTGTAAACACGGTGGTATCAGGCCATTCGCCATGGAGCGCGGTAGTCAATAAAAACCTCAGTATTTTTATTGTTACCGCGCTCTAGGCAAAGCCCCCGATATCAGGCATATAATTTGCTTATGTTTGGCGCTCACGCGCCCTGTCGTGGATGGCGCATTGCGCCGGCGAATAAGGTGTTAAGCCCCTGCCATGAAACCATCGCTAGTCCTGAGAATGGGCCAGCAGCTGACGATGACACCGCAGCTGCAACAGGCCATCCGCCTGCTCCAATTGTCGACCCTGGACCTGCAACAGGAAATCCAGGAGGCCCTGGAGTCCAATCCGATGCTCGAACGCCAGGAAGAAGGCGACGACTTCGATAATGCAGACCCGCTGGCCGACAACATCGAGCAAAAGCCCAACCCCGACGTACAGGAACCCTCCTACCAGGAAACCGCCCCCACGGTGGATAACCTTGAGGAAGGCGAATGGAACGAACGCATTCCCAACGAACTTCCCGTGGATACCGCCTGGGAAGACGTCTACCAGACCAGCGCCAGCAGCCTGCCCAGCAACGATGACGACGAGTGGGACTTCACCACCCGCACATCAGCCGGCGAGAGCCTGCAGAGCCATTTGCTCTGGCAACTGAACCTGGCACCGATGTCCGATACCGATCGCCTGATCGCCGTGACCCTGATCGATTGCATCAACAACCAGGGCTACCTGGACGAGACCCTTGAGGAGATCCTCGAGGCGTTCGACCCGGAACTGGACATCGAACTGGACGAAATCGAAGCCGTCCTGCACCGCATCCAGCAATTCGAGCCGGCCGGCATCGGCGCCCGCAACCTCAGCGAGTGCCTGCTGCTGCAACTGCGCCAATTGCCGGCCAAGACGCCTTGGCTGAGCGAAGCGCAGCGCCTGGTCACCGACTACATCGACCTGCTGGGCAGCCGCGACTACAGCCAGCTGATGCGCCGCATGAAGCTCAAGGAAGATGATCTGCGCCAGATCATCGAGCTGGTGCAGAGCCTCAACCCACGCCCGGGCTCGCAGATCGAGTCCAGCGAAGCCGAATATGTCGTGCCCGACGTGATTGTGCGCAAGGACAACGAACGCTGGCTGGTGGAGCTGAACCAGGAATCGGTGCCGCGCCTGCGGGTCAATCCGCAATACGCAGGTTTTGTGCGCCGCGCCGACACCAGCGCCGATAACACCTTCATGCGTAACCAACTGCAGGAAGCCCGCTGGTTCATCAAGAGCCTGCAAAGCCGCAACGAAACCCTGATGAAAGTCGCCACCCAGATCGTCGAGCACCAGCGCGGCTTCCTGGAATACGGCGATGAAGCGATGAAGCCGCTGGTACTGCACGACATCGCCGAGGCGGTGGGCATGCACGAATCAACGATTTCCCGGGTGACCACGCAAAAATTCATGCATACCCCACGGGGTATATATGAGCTGAAATACTTTTTCTCCAGCCACGTCAGCACCTCCGAAGGCGGCGAATGCTCGTCCACGGCGATCCGCGCGATCATCAAAAAACTGGTTGCCGCGGAAAATCAGAAAAAGCCGTTGAGTGACAGCAAGATCGCTGGTTTACTGGAGGCACAAGGCATTCAGGTCGCCCGTCGAACCGTCGCCAAGTACCGCGAGTCCCTAGGGATCGCGCCTTCCAGCGAGCGTAAGCGTTTGATGTGACGGGCGGGCCATAGCGTTCCAGTGGCGGGTATTCCTACCCGCCGCTTTATGCACTGGCAACGAAGGAGAAGCTGTATGCAAGTCAACATCAGTGGACACCATGTAGAAGTCACCCCTCCATTGCGCGAATACGTCGAGCTGAAGCTGAAGAAGCTTGAGGGCCATTTCGACAAGATCACCAACGTGCAGGTCATCATGAAGGTCGACAAGCTTCAGCAGAAAATCGAAGCGACACTTCAGATACCCGGTGGCGAAGTGGTCGCCAATGCCGAACATGAAGACATGTATGCATCAATCGACTTGCTCACAGACAAGCTTGACCGCCAACTTAAAAAGCATAAGGAAAAGCAGCAGAGCCTTCTTCAAGGCACTGGCCGCTAACACTCCCCACCCATGATCCGACTTGAAACCATCCTGACCCCCGGCCGTTCCCTCGTGAACGTGCCGGGCGGCAGTAAAAAGCGCGCCCTCGAACAAATTGCCAACCTGATCGGCCGCGAAGTGCCCGAACTGGATACGCAAGCTGTGTACGAGGCCCTGATCGCCCGTGAAAAGCTCGGCTCCACCGGCTTTGGCAACGGCATCGCCATTCCTCACTGCCGCCTGCAAGGCTGTGAGTCTCCAGTCAGCGCCCTGCTGCACCTGGACGCCCCTATCGATTTCGACGCCATCGACGGCGCGCCGGTCGACCTGCTGTTCGTACTGCTGGTCCCGCAAGCTGCCACCGATGCGCACCTGGAGCTGCTTCGGCAGATCGCCAGCATGCTCGACCGCAAGGACGTACGCGACAAACTGCGTAGTGCCTCAAGCAATGAGGCGCTCTACCAGGTTGTCCTGGATGAACAAAACGGGCATTAATCATGCGTTTGATCATCGTCAGCGGCCGTTCCGGCTCAGGTAAAAGCACGGCCCTCAATGTTCTTGAGGACAACGGCTTCTATTGCATCGACAACCTGCCCGCCGGCCTGCTACCGGAACTGGCGGAACGCGCGCTGATTCATACCGAGCTGGCGCAACCGCTGGTCGCCGTGTCGATCGACGCCCGCAACCTGCCCAGCCACCTCACACGCTTTCCTGAACTGCTCGAAGAAGTGCGGGCCAAGCACATCCATTGCGATGTGCTGTACCTGGACGCCGACGAAGAGACCCTGCTCAAGCGCTTCTCCGAAACCCGTCGCCGCCACCCGTTGAGCAGCCCTCATCGCTCCCTGGCCGAAGCCATCGAGGACGAGACCAAACTGCTGGGGCCGATCATTGACCTGGCCGACCTCAAGATCAACACCACCAGCCTGAACCTGTATCAACTGCGGGATGCGATCAAGCTGCGTCTGCTGAACCAGCCGGAGCCAGGCACGGCGTTCCTTGTCGAGTCGTTCGGTTTCAAGCGCGGCATGCCGGTGGATGCCGACCTGGTGTTCGATGTGCGCTGCCTGCCCAACCCGTACTGGAAGCCGGAACTGCGCGATCAGTCGGGGCTGGACCAACCTGTGGCCGAGTACCTGGCGGCGCAACCGGATGTCGAGGAAATGTACCAGGACATCTCCAGCTACCTGCTCAAATGGCTGCCGCGTTTTGCGGCCAGCAATCGGGCTTATGTCACCATCGCCATTGGCTGCACCGGCGGCCACCACCGATCCGTCTACCTGACCGAACGCCTGGGCAAGGTGCTGCAACAAACCCTCAAGAACGTCCAGGTTCGCCACCGCGACCTCAGCTGAAAGGAACACCCCCGCGATGCCCGCTCTGGAAATTGAAATCATCAACAAGCTGGGCCTGCACGCCCGGGCCTCGGCCAAGTTCGTCGGCGTCGCCGGGCAGTTCCCTTGCCAGATCCGCGCCGGGCGCACCCCGGAATCCATGGTCGACGGCAAAAGCATCATGGCCATGATGATGCTGGCTGCGGGCAAGGGCACGAAGATTCATTTGAAGACCGAAGGCGAGCAAGAGCAGGAAGCGATGGATGCCCTGGTAGCGTTGATCAATAATTTCTTTGATGAGGGCGAGTAGGTAATCGCCCCTCCCCTGCGTCAGTTGGACAGCAGTTTGCCGTTGAACAGAATCTTCAACGTCTTGACCGTCAGTACGGCCAGGGCGATCGTCAGGAAAGCCAGGATCAGATAGGCAATCGCTTCCAGGATCACGCCTCCTTTGGCATCGGCATATTTCAACGCAGCGTTGCTCAATGCCGCAATCGGAAAGCTGATTGCCCACCAGGCAGGAGAAAAAGGCGCGGCCTGACGGAATACTTTGAATGCCAGCACCCCAAACAGGAACAGGCCAAAGTAGAAGAGCACGCTGGCAAAGTAGTCGACGCTGCCAAAGAAGTTGGTGTAAGCCAGAAAGCCGACTTCAAAGGGGGCGATAAGTATCATCAGCGAAGGTGTCATACCTTTGGCCATCACCGGCTCGTGAACCAGACGTGAAAAAATTCGCGTGAAGAACACCAGCGCAATCACACTCCCTACCGCCATCGCGAACAGATTGAACTCGTATGCCCACGCCATGGGCATGTGGGCACCTGTCACCGCGATGTCGAGCGCCGCCACCCCCGGGATCAGCCAGGCAGGCACCGCATATTGCGACTCCTGATTACCGGACAACAGTCGCGAGAGCACAATTGCCGCCAGGATCATGGTCAGCAGGCTACCCAACATCCAAAGCCCCTGGCTGATCAGGGTGCTAGCTGAGCCTACGACTGCCGAAAGCAGCAGCAACGCGATCGTCACCGTGCCAAAGAAATTTCCTGATATCGGGTGATTGAACTCGGCTTTGACCGCCGCAGGGTATTTAACCCATTTGGTGAGATACCCCGCCACCAGTGCGATAAACACCAGAATGGCAAACCCACCAATGACCGCTCCGATCATTTGCGCGTAAGCCACATATTCACTGGCAGACTGCCAGGCCAGGCTCAGGCCGGCCAACCCCATCACGGCGCCAAACAAATTGATGGGAAGATTCTTGATGGACCCCGACCGCTCGCTCGATTCGACAGCGAAGGGGGGAAGTGGCGCGTTACAGATGCTCATGCGGGTCTCCGGTTGACGATAAAGCACGTGACGGACAGTGTCGCCTACCTCCCCTCTGTCCTATAGTGTCGCTTAACGACGATTTCAGCCATTTCCACTACGGAGACCGACACCATGCGAATTGCCCTCCTGGCATTTCCCCGCGTGCAAATGCTGGATGTCGTGGGCCCTGCCGATGTGTTCGCTGAAGCGGCCAGGCAATTGGGTAATTCCCGTGCATACCGGATCTCGGTCATCGGTACCGTCGCCGGGCAGATCAAGGGAACCAATGGGCTTCGCCTGGCCACGGATGACTCCATCGAGACGTTCAAGGGGGCTATCGATACGCTGCTGATCGCTGGAAGCCCCAGCGTGAATGACGTGGCACACGACGCCCACCTGCGGGACTGGGTACGCTACCAGGCCACGCGCGTGCGGCGGATAGGCTCGGTTTGCAGTGGCGCTTTTGTGCTGGGGGCTGCTGGTTTGCTGGTCGGGCGACGCGTCACCACGCACTGGAATTCCAGTGCATTGCTGGCCAGGCAATACCCCGATGCCGTGGTCGAACCGGACAGCATTTTTATCCGCGACGGTAACCTGTACACCTCCGCCGGTGTGACGGCCGGTATGGATCTGGCGCTCGCGTTAGTCGAGGAGGACCACGGCCGTGATTTGGCGCTCAGTGTGGCCAGGGAAATGGTGATGTACTTCAAACGGCCGGGCGGCCAGTCACAGTTCAGCGCCCAACTGGCGGCACAGACCGCAGAGCGCACGAACATTCGCCAGATACAGACCTATATCGTCGACAACCTGGCCGAAGACCTGAGCGTGGCATTGCTGGCCCAACGCGCTGACATGAGCGAACGCAACTTTGCCCGGGTATTCAAGGCCGAGGGTGGATTTACCCCTGCCGAGTTCGTGGAGCTGGCACGTATCGACCAGGCACGGCGGCTGATCGAAGGCTCGAATGTCTCGCTCAAACGCCTGGCCGATCAGGTCGGCTATGCCAATGTTGATGGGTTCCGGCGCGCCTTCGTTCGCCGCCTGGGCGTTACCCCCAGCGACTACCGCAAGCGCTTCTTGTAGAAGCGCGACAGCCTCAGCCCAACGCCGTATCCATCACCATCATCAAGCAAAACCCGATACACAGCCCCAGGCTGGCGAGCTTGTCATGGCCATTGCGCCGCGACTCGGGAATGACTTCGTGAGTCACCACCAGCAGCATGGCCCCGGCCGCCAGCGCCAGCCCCAGCGGCAACAGCACCTGAGCCAGGCTCACCAGCCAGGCACACAGCACCGCAAACACCGGCTCCACCAGCCCTGACGCTGCGCCGATCAGGAACGCCTTGACCCGCGACATCCCTGCCCCGGCCAGCACCAACGCAATCACCAGTCCCTCCGGCACATCCTGCAAGGCAATACCCATGGCGAGGCTGTCGGCATCCGGCATGCCGCCGCCTGCCGAGACACCCACGGCCATGCCTTCGGGAATGTTGTGGGCAATGATGGCGAACACAAACAGCCAGATACGCGGCGGTATCACCGGATGATCCGGACTGCCCACCAGCATTTCCGGGCTCGCGCCGGAGACCTTGCGATCCACCAGATACAGCCCGAACGCGCCCAGCATGATGCCGAAACTGATCAATCCACTGGCGCCCCATGGCGTCAGCCCCAGGCTTTGGGCAGCCGCAATACCCGGCACGATCAGCGAAAACGCCGTAGCGGCCAACATCACCCCGGCACCGAAGCCGAGCAGCGTGTCGCTCACCGCCAATGGCATCCGGCGGATCACCAGTACCGGCACGGCACCCAGGGCGGTGCCGAGCGCGCAGATGGCCCCGCCCTGCAAGGCACGCAGGATGCGCGGTTCCAGGTCAAGCCAGGCCAGCCCTTGGGCCACCAGCAATGCAGTTCCTGCCAATAGCAGCAGCGAGCCAAACGCATAACGAAACATTCGCACGCTGCTGATCGCCAGTGTTTCAGTGCCCATAGTCGGCCTTAGATCTTGTTATAGAGGAGTTTCAGCCCAGCGCAGCCTGGTAGCGGCCGGCAACTTCCGGCCAGTTGATGACGCTGTAGAACGCATTGATGTATTCCGGACGACGGTTCTGGTACAGCAGGTAATAAGCGTGTTCCCAGACGTCCAGGCCGAGGATTGGCGTATTGCCGTTCATCAACGGGCTGTCCTGGTTGCCGCTGCTTTCCACCACCAGGGTCTTTTGCGGCGTCACGCTCAACCACGCCCAGCCGCTGCCGAAACGGGTCAAGGCAGCTTTGGTGAAGGCCTCTTTGAAGGCGTCGAAACCGCCCAACTGCTCGTCGATGGCGTCACCCAGCGCGCCGTCTGGCTTGCCGCCGCCCTTGGGCGACATGACAGCCCAGAACAACGAGTGGTTGGCGTGGCCGCCGCCCTGGTTGATCACCGCCGCCCGGAGTTTTTCCGGCAGTTGCTGGACGCTGGACACCAGTTTCTCCACCGGCCAAGCGGCAAACTCGGTGCCTTCGACGGCTGCGTTGAGGTTGTTGATGTAGGTCTGGTGGTGCTTGGTGTAGTGGATCTCCATGGTTTGCGCGTCGATATGCGGTTCAAGGGCATCGTAGGCGTAAGGCAAGGCCGGCAAGGTGTAGGACATATCAATGAGCTCCATAAAAAGGGCTGTTGCGGGTCGACGCATCCGATGGCGCCACGTTGCTGCCCAGCAGGCGGTGGGTACGTGGGTACTCACCGTGATCGCTGATGAAATTCAGCAGTTCGACGTAGGTCTTGCTGCTCTGGCGCAGGGCCGCTTCCCGCAATAGCGGGTTAAGACGGGTGTCTTGCATGGTCTGCAACAGGCGCTGGTGAATGGCGCAGAGGTATTCCGCGCTTTCTTCCGGCTGGTTCAGGCGCAAGTGCAGGTCGGCCAGGTTGTGATGGGAAATGACGCAAGCCGCCACCGCTTCGTCGGCATCCGCCCAGCGCTCAAACAACACTTGAGCCAGGGCCAGGGCTTGCAGGTAGGCCTCGCGGGCATCTACCAGCTCGCCCGCCATAAAGCAGCGATTGGCCCGTTCGATCGTGCGTTTCCAGTGCTCCATGGTGAGCCTCCAAAGCAGGGTCGGTGATTACACGCCGCCAGCCGTGAGCTTTTCCGGATCCAGCAGGATTTCCAGTTGGCTGCGGGGCAAGTCGGTATGTTCGAGCGCCACATCAATCACCGGACGGCCTTGTTGATAGGCCTTCTTGGCGATTTCGGCGGCCTTTTGGTAACCGATGATCGGGTTGAGTGCGGTCACCAGGATCGGATTGCGCGACAGCGCTTCCTTGAGCTTGGCTTCGTTGACCTTGAAGCTGGCGATGGCCTTGTCGGCCAGCAGGCGGCTGGAGTTGGCCAGCAACTCCAGGCTGCCGAGCAGGTTCTGGGCAATGATCGGCAGCATCACGTTGAGTTCGAAGTTGCCGGACTGGCCGGCGATGGTAATCACCGTGTCGTTGCCGATGACTTGTGCGGCAACCATGGCGGTGGCTTCCGGGATCACCGGGTTGACCTTGCCGGGCATGATCGAAGAGCCCGGCTGCAGGCCTTCCAGCTCGATTTCACCAAGGCCCGCCAATGGGCCGGAGTTCATCCAGCGCAGGTCGTTGGCGATTTTCATCAGGGACACGGCGGTGGTCTTGAGCTGCCCGGAGACCGCGACGGCCGTGTCCTGGGAGCCGATCAGCGCGAACAGGTTCTTGCCTGGGGTGAACTGGACGTGGGTCAGGCTGCTCAGTTGCTGGCTGAAGCGCGCTGCAAACTCCGGATGCGCATTGATCCCGGTGCCGACTGCAGTGCCACCCTGGGCCAGCGCCTGCAAGCTCGGCAGCAGGTCTTGCAGATGGCCGATATTGGCCTTGAGCTGCTGCGCCCAGCCATTGAGCACCTGGCTCATGCGCACCGGCATGGCGTCCATCAGATGCGTCCGACCGGTCTTGACGAAACGGTGCACCTCCTCGGCCTTGTGCTCGATCACCTGGACCAGGTGCAGCAGCGCCGGCAGGGTTTGCTCATGCAGCACCAGCGCCGCACTGACGTGAATGGTGGTCGGGATGATGTCATTGCTGCTCTGGCCGCAGTTGACGTGATCGTTAGGGTTGACCGGCTCGCCCAGCAAGCGGCTGGCGAGGGTCGCAATCACTTCGTTGGCGTTCATGTTGGAGCTGGTGCCGGAACCGGTCTGGAAGATATCCACCGGGAAATGCTGCATGAAATCGCCTTCCAGCAAGCCTTGGGCGGCATCAACGATGGCCTTGCCCTGGGCTTCGCTCAGTTGTTTCAGCTCGACGTTGGCTTTAGCGGCGGCAGCCTTGGCCAGGATCAACGCACGAATGAACTGCGCCGGCATGCGCTGGTGGCTGATGGGAAAGTTGTTCACCGCACGCTGGGTTTGTGCGCCATACAGGGCCTCGGCGGGCACTTGCAGTTCGCCCATGCTGTCGCGTTCGATACGGGTGTTAGGGTCGGCCATCACTTATTTCCTGTGTCGCGTTGAGGTCTGAAAGCGGGCCAGGCAAGGCGCAGTCCGCTGGTAATGGTTGTTCCCTTGCCAAGGACTGCAACGCAGCCTGGCCCGCTTTCAGACACAACCCGAAGGGCCGGGCCTGCAATTGCGCAGGGCTGCGTTGCTCGAAGCTCATTTGGAACGACCAAACCACGCTCCTCGCGCCTTGCCCTGCGCAATTGCAGGCCCGGCGCGACACAGGAAATAAGTGATGGTCGACCCTAATCATCGGAAGATCCTTGCACCAGGTCAGAAACAGAAATGGAAGGCAGCAATTCGCAGGTCGCCAATTGCCAGGCAAAGGTCTGCCAGCGCTTGAGGCGGCAGGCACAGTGGGAAAGTTTTTCTAGGTCGCGCAACGGGCGCCAGGCCTGGTCCAGGCACATGGACCGCCAGTGCCAGGGCAAGGCGATGTCGGAGGCGGTGTCCAGCAGCAGGCGGAATGAGGTTTCGCCGATGGTCCACGGGTGGGTCGCAGTGCAACAGGCGAGGTACCGGCCTTCGGCCAGGTAATGTTCGATCAGGCGGGGCTCGTCGGGAGCAAGGCCGCAACGAATCTGACGACTCATCCAACGCCAGCTTTCCAGGTAGGGATCCTCATGCAGGACAGAACTCATGATCCACACTCATTCGGTAATGATATTTATTATTAAATGATATTGAGAATCAAAACAAGAGCCTGAGGGAATCACCCGGAATTCCAGGCACAAAAAAAGGCGCGCCACCCAATGGGTGGCGCGCCTTCTTTATGGCGTCTGTCGGCGGATTAGCTGCCGGCGACGGTCATCTTTTCGATCAACACCGAACCGGTGCGGATGTTGCTGCGCAGTTCCAGGTCATTACCCACCGCGACAATCTGCTTGAACATGTCACGCATGTTGCCCGCGATGGTCACTTCCTGCACGGCGAACTGGATTTCGCCGTTTTCCACCCAGAAACCCGCCGCACCACGGGAGTAATCACCCGTGACCATATTCAGACCATGGCCCATCAACTCGGTGACCAGCAAGCCACGGCCCATGCGCCGCAACAGCGCCGCCTGGTCTTCATCGCCATGGGTGATGAACAGGTT
The DNA here is from genome assembly GCF_054071215.1 of Pseudomonas sp. SDO5522_S412. NCBI lineage: Bacteria > Pseudomonadati > Pseudomonadota > Gammaproteobacteria > Pseudomonadales > Pseudomonadaceae > Pseudomonas > Pseudomonas sp. SDO5522_S412. The sequence continues at coordinate 22,094 of NZ_JBSVWQ010000043.1, forward strand.
GTGTACGCCACCGGAGTTGGCGGTGCTTGGCAGGCCGAGTTTGCGACCGGCGTAGGTGCCCAGCACATAGGACACCAGCTCACCGTTCTCGACGAACGGCTTGGCATAGGTGGCCAGGCCATCACCGTCAAACGACGAACTGCCCATGGCGCGCATCAGGTGCGGGCGCTCATCGATGGTCAGCCATTCCGGGAACAGCTTCTGGCCAATCGCGCCTTCCAGGAACGACGACTTGCGGTACAGGTTGCCGCCGGAAATCGCCCCAAGGAAACTGCCGAACAAACCACCGGCCAGTTCCGCCGAGAACAACACCGGCACTTCACAGGTCGGCACCGGGCGGGCGCCCAGGCGGCTGGCAGCACGCTGCGCGGCACGCTGGCCGATGAGTACCGGATCCATCAGCAATTCGCCCTGGCGGTTCACGTCGTACCAGTAATCACGCTGCATCTGGCCGTTGGCTTCGGCGATCATCACGCAACTCAGGCTGTGACGCGTCGAGGCATAACCACCGATAAAACCGTGGCTGTTGCCGTATACGCGGCAACCCTGATGAGTACTCAAGGTGGTGCCATCGGCGTTCTTGATCCGGCTGTCGGCATCGAATGCCGCCGCTTCACAGGTCAAAGCCTGTTCAATAGCCTGTTCCGGGGTGATGTCCCAGGCATGGAACAGGTCAAAATCCTTCAAGTCCCGAGCCATCAGGGCTGCATCAGCCAGGCCGGAGCTTTCATCTTCGGAGGTGTGCTTGGCAATCGCCAGTGCTGCTGCAACGGTTTCGCGAATCGCTTCCGGGCCGCTGGCAGAAGTGCTGGCCGAGCCTTTGCGCTGGCCCACGTACAAGGTGATGCCAAACCCCTGGTCGCGGTTGAATTCGACGGTTTCCACTTCCCGCTGGCGCACCGAAGTCGACAACCCCTGCTCCAGGGACACCGCCACTTCACAGGCACTGGCCCCCTGGCGCTTGGCCTCGGCAATGATCTGCTCGACTTGTTCCTGCAGTGCCGGTAACGCTTGCGGACCGACGCTTTGGGCTGCACTCATGGTTTTCTCCACTCAAATTCTGCTTTCGGTTAAGGCCTTCTAGCGACCGGGCCGGACAAGCGGCCCCCGACTGGTTATCATGGCGGCGTTTCTTTGCGGACTGCCACCATGGTTGATTCTTACGACGACTCCCTCGATGGGGAGAAAAGCAAATCTCAGGTCAAACGCGAGCTGCATGCTCTGGTTGACCTCGGCGAGCGCCTTACAACACTCAAGCCTGACTTGTGTGCAAAACTGCCATTGACCGACGCCCTGCGCCGGGCTCTGAACGATGCGCCCAAGCACACCGCGAATATCGCGCGTAAACGGCACCTCATGTTCATCGGCAAACTGATGCGCGACCAGGACACTGACGCCATTCTGACGTTGCTCGATCAACTCGATGCCTCCACTCGCCAGTACAACGAGCGCTTCCATAACCTGGAACGCTGGCGTGATCGCCTGATCGCTGGCGATGACGCGGTACTGGAGAAGTTCGTCATCGAGTACCCGGATGCCGATCGCCAACAATTGCGCTCCCTGATCCGTCAGGCCCAGCACGAACTGGCGCAAAGCAAGCCACCGGCCTCCAGCCGAAAAATCTTCAAATACATCCGTGAGCTGGACGATAGTCAACGCGGCCTGCGCTGACCCTCTTCCCCGGGTGGCGGCCTTCGCCACCCGAAGCTCCCGTTCTTACGACCCCGTGCCACCCACGGTGATCGCATCGATTTTCAAGGTTGGCTGGCCGACACCCACCGGCACCGACTGACCATCCTTGCCGCACGTCCCCACACCGCTGTCCAGCGACAGGTCGTTACCGACCATCGACACCTTGCTCATGGCTTCCGGGCCGTTGCCAATCAACGTTGCACCCTTGACCGGCGCGGTGATCTTGCCGTCTTCGATCAAATACGCCTCGCTGGTGGAGAACACGAACTTGCCGCTGGTGATATCCACCTGCCCACCACCGAGGTTGGCGCAGTAGATGCCGCGTTTCACCGAGGCGATGATTTCGGCCGGATCGCTTTCGCCGCCGAGCATGTAGGTGTTGGTCATGCGCGGCATCGGCAGGTGCGCGTAGGACTCGCGACGACCGTTACCGGTGCGAGCCACGCCCATCAGGCGCGCGTTGAGCTTGTCTTGCATGTAGCCCTTGAGCACACCGTTTTCGATCAGTGTGGTGCACTCGGTCGGGGTGCCTTCGTCATCGACGCTCAACGAACCGCGACGCCCGGCCAGGGTACCGTCATCGACGATGGTGCAGAGCCTGGACGCAACCATCTCGCCCATGCGCCCGCTGTAGGCGGAACTGCCCTTGCGGTTGAAATCACCTTCCAGGCCGTGGCCCACCGCTTCATGCAGCAGCACGCCGGACCAGCCAGAGCCCAATACCACCGGCAACGTACCCGCCGGGGCCGGAATTGCTTCCAGATTGACCAGGGCCTGGCGCAACGCTTCACGGGCATACCCCATGGCGCGGTCTTCGGTGAGGAAATAACGGTAGTCGGTACGCCCGCCGCCGCCGTGGCCACCGCGCTCGCGACGGCCATTCTGTTCGACGATCACGCTGACATTGAAGCGCACCAGCGGCCGCACATCCGCCGCCAGGCCGCCATCGGTGGAGGCCACGAGGATGCGTTCCCACACCCCGGCCATGCTTACGGTGACTTGCTGGATACGCGGGTCCAGGGCGCGGGTCGCCGCGTCCACACGCTTGAGCAGCTCGACCTTTTCGGCGCGGCTGATCACTTCCAATGGGTTATCCGGGGCATACAGCTGGGCCACGTCCTGGGTGCTGAACGCCTGCACCGTGCCGTTTTGCCCGGCACGGGAGATCGAACGCGCTGCACGAGCCGCCAGCCCCAGGGCTTCCAGGGTGATGGCGTTGCTGTAGGCAAAGCCGGTTTTTTCACCGGACTGCGCACGCACACCCACGCCTTGGTCGAGGTTGAAGCTGCCTTCCTTGACGATCCCGTCTTCCAGGGCCCAGGACTCGGAAATCTGCCCCTGGAAATACAGGTCGGCCGCGTCGATGCCTGGCCCGGCCAGATCGCCGAGGACCGTTTGCAAGCTTTCGATGGTCACGCCACCAGGCGCCAGGAGGTGTTCACTGACTGAGGACAACAACTCGCTCATAGGTTTGGCCTTAAATTCATCGTTCTGAAGCAGGTCGCTGTGCGCCCTGCGAGAAAAAGCGCCGGTGGCCCGCCACCGGCATGCGCGTCCGTATCGACGCCTGTTCGCTGCTATCGCGTTCGGCCAACAACACCGCCTCGCCTTGATCCTGTTGTGCCAGCACCCGCCCCCATGGGTCGATGATCGCTGCATGCCCGAAGGTTTCCCTGGGCCCCGGATGCACGCCACCCTGGGCGGCCGCCAGCAGGTAGCACTGGGTCTCGATGGCACGCGCACGGATCAGCACATCCCAGTGCGCGGCGCCGGTTACCGCTGTAAAGGCCGAGGGCGCGGTGATCAACTCGGCACCCGCAGCGCGCAATTCGCTGTATAGCTCCGGGAAGCGCAAGTCGTAACACACCGTCAGCCCCAGGCGGCCGACCGGCGTATCCGCCACGACCACCTGGCTACCATGAGCATAGTCATCGGATTCACGATAACGACCCCGGGCATCGGCCACATCGACATCGAACAGGTGCAGCTTGTCGTAGCGGGCAACGATTTCGCCCTGATCATCGATCAGCAGCGAGCAGGCATTGGACTTGGCGTTCGGCTGATCCTTTGGGGGCAGCGGCAAAGTGCCGGCCACTATCCATAAGGTGAGGTCGCGGGCGGTCTGTTTCAACCATGGCAGGATCGGACCTTCGCCCAAGGCCTCGGCGCGACCGATATCGGCCACATCGCGACGGCCCATGGCGGCGAAGTTTTCCGGGAGTACCGCAAGCCTTGCACCGCCCGCCGCCGCTTGCTCCAGCAGGCGCCGAGCCTGAGCCAGGTTGGCCAGCACATCGCTTTGGCTGACCATTTGAATTACCGCAAAGGACATGGGCCCACACTCCAGAAAAGGCATGAGGCCATGCTACTCCACAGGTACTCAGTTTGGCTTTTCAAATGGCTTGTCGAAGGTGATTTTCGGGTCCTTCCACGGGCCTTCTACCTTGTACTGCACGCTGGCGAAACGCGAAACACGGTCGCCAATCAGCTTGTCGATCAGGAACAGCGCCCCGCCAATGGCCGGCGCGCCGACGATCAATGCAGCAATCGGCAGGTTGTTGGTGACCGGCAGCGTCACCAGCAACTTGGCATCGACGCGGTCTGCCACCAGGTCCAGGGTGCCGTTGATCTCCAGGTTACTCGACGGGCCCGTCATGGTGATCGGCTCACGGGTTACAAACACGCCGTTACTGGCGGCCAGCAAGCCCTTGACCCGGTCATAACTCAAGCCCTTGCCAAGCAAGTCCGAGAAGTCCAGGCGCAGCCGGCGACCGATGGAGTTGAAGTTCAGCAAGCCAAACACCCGCAGGGCCTGCGCACCGCCGTCCACTTCAACAAACTGGCCTTTGCGGAAACTGGCGTCCAGGCTGCCGGAGAAACGCTTGGGACCTACCCAGGCCGGCGAACCCGGCCAGCGGCCGTCCACGTCCACGTGAAAATCTTCGCTGGTCACGCTCGGCGCAAATCCCCAGCCCTTGAGCACGTCGCCAATGTTCTTGCCATCGAGGCGGCCCTTGTACCAACTGCTGCTGGCACCGGGTGCACCTTCCCAACCGCCGGCGCCCTGGAGCAGCATGCCCTTGAGCCCCAGGTTCAGGCTGTTGAACGCCATGCCCCTGGTGGTCGGACGAACTTTCAGAGACCAGGCACCTACCAGGTCCGGGCCCTGGAACAACTGGGCAATCGAGATATCCAGCGCGGGAATATCCTTGGGATCAACATCAGCCAATGGGTCCGGCGCATTTTCATCCGCCTGCACGGTCGGATCCACCGCAGGCAGCTTCACGTACTGCAGGTTGACTGCAATCGGCGCGCCCTTGGCGTCCGGCAACCCCACGGTACCCTTGGCCTGCTGGCTGTCGAACTGCAAGCCCCAGGCAGCGGGTTTGCGGTCCAGCTGCAAGCTGACCTGGTCGAACTGGGTGCCGAAACCGGTCAGCTTGCCGACCTTGAAATCGGCCCCGCTCAACAACTGCTTGGCACTGCCACCCGGGTCGTTGCCGGCGTAGCGGTCCACGAGCTTTTTCCAGGGGTCGATATCCAGCTCCGACAACACGCCGCGGATTCGCAAGCCCTTGCCGGCCGGCAACACCGCATCGCCATCTCCCAGGAACAGCTCACCCCGGCCGTCGGCGAAATTGTCCGCCGGGGCGGCGAAGGTGAAGCTGCCCAACTCGCCATAATCGAACCAGTAACGGCGCTCCTTACCCTGCAAGGTCATGCGGAACACACTGTCGCGGCCCTGGCTCGCCGGCATGCCGAACGGCGCCGGCAGGTCCACGGCCACGCCCTTGAGATTGGAGCTGACCATCAACTGGCTGTCGGCGCCATCGAGGTTGAGCTGCAATTGGTAGGGGATATCGCCGGACACCGGCAACGGCTGGCTGACCTTCAGCCAGTCAGTCAGCCGCTTGACGGTCACCTGCCCTTTCGCGGTGACGCGGGTGTTGAGGTCGCCTGGCTTGCCATCGGCGAAAATCTGCGCGGTGATCGGTCGGTCGAAGGCCTGGGCGCTGATGTTCTGGCCACTCAGGCCCTTGGCGCTGTCGAAGCGGAAATCACCCTTGAGCTGGCTCAGGTCCAGCGTAGGCTCGGCCAGTTGCAGGCGGGACTTGTCGGTCTTGAAATCCACCACGATCTTGGGATCGGCGCCCTTGGCCAGGGGAATATCCAGGTCCAGCTTGCCTTGCAGGTCGCCCTCGCCTTTCCAGCCGGCGAAGGTCGAGGCGGTGCCGATCGGCGCTTCCTGAAGGATTTTCAGGCCATCGCCCAGGCCACCGGCAAAGTTGCCGGTGAGCAGCAGGTGGCTGTCCTTGCCTTCGGGGGCGTGGGGAATGTTGACGTAGATATCATTGACCTTGGTGTCGAGCAGCTGGCCCTTGCTGGCCAGGATGCGCACGCCGCTTTCCTCGACAAACACTTCACCCTTGACCTTGCTCACGTGCGGCCAGCCCGGCTGGAATGCCAGCTCGGCATCATGCACCTTGAAGAACAGGCTGATATTGCGCGAGGCAGGCAGTGCGTCGTGGTTCAGCGAGCCTTGGTACTGGAAGAAGCCCTCGTCCACTGCACCCTTGAGAATCGCAGTGCGCAGCCACTCATCGAGTGCCGGGCTCAACACCGCCGGCAGGTATTTGGGGGTGAAGCGCCCATCGCCGTCGACCATACCGACCCGCAGGTCCATGTAGTCTTCCTGGCTATGGTCGAAATGCAGGCGAATCAGGAAGTCGGCGGCGACCTTGCCCTCCTCGCCCAGCACCTTGATATACGGCGCGATCAGGGTGAAGCCTTGCTTGTCGAGCTTCCACGTCAGGCGGGCGTTGGCCTGGATGTACTGCCAGGGCTTGGCGAAGATCGGAAACAGGTGCAAGGAGAAATCCTTGCTGTCCATGCGCAGCTCACCCTTGCCCAGGTCACCGCTGATGCTGCCGCTGACATTGCGGGCGGCCGGCGCGCCGAAGTAAGCGTCGAAACCAATACGGTCGAGGTTGGCCGCGAAGCTCACGCGCTGGTCGGTGGTGTCTTGAGGCCGATAATCCAGCAACACGTTCCGCAGCGTGCCGGTGGCCTTCAGATGATCCAGGGTGGTGGCCACGGCTTCCGGCAAGGGTGCCAAGGCGTGCAGCAATGGCGTGATCGGCGTCAGGTCGAGGCGATCGGCCTGCAGGTTCCAGACTTCCTGGGCCTTGTCGGTGGCCAGGGTTTGTTGCAGTTGCAGGCGCGATTCCCAGCGAGTGTCGCCGAGGTTCATTGCGAGCGAGTCAAACAGCACCTTGAGGCCGCTGTCACTGCGTTGCAGGTACGCAGTGAGGGCCAGGTTCTCAATATGAGTCGGCTTGCGATCGGCATAGCTGCCCTTGAGCTGCGGGGCGTTGAGGCGCACGGCGGCGCTTTGCACGGTGCCCTTGGCCCAGGTCAGCCAGAATTCGCCGCCGGCCTTGAGTTCGGTAAGTTTCCATTGCTGGGTCAGTTTTGCCGGGATCCATTTTGCCCAGTCACTCTGGGGCAAGCTCAGGTAAGCCTCGGCTTCGCCGTCTTTCCACTGGCCGGCGCGGATTCGGGTGCGCAGGTTCAACGCCAGGGGCTGGCCGTCGGGCAGGGTCAGGCGCGCGTCCAGGCGCTGGCGGTTGGCGCCGGTCTGCAGGCTCACGCCGACATAGGTCAAGGTCAGCGGAGCCTGGTCGAACGGCTGCAGCGTCACCTGGCTATCGAGCAATGAAACCTGCCCGACCATTTGCATGCGCGTCAGCAGTTGTTCGGGATCCAGCGGCTGGTCATCCTGCACCGGCAGGCCTTGCAGCGCCCAGTGGCCGTCCTGGTCTTCCTTCACGCTGACTTGCAGGCCGCTGACTTCCAGGTGGGCAATGCGCACTTCACGCGCCAGCAGGCTGGCCCAGATATCCGGCACCACTTGCACCTGGTCCAGGCGCAGGGCGCTGCTGCCCTCGCCGACCATCACGTCGTGAGCCAACAATACCGGCGCGAAGCCACTCCAGCGCCCTTCCAGGCTGCCGATGTTCACGGGCATATCCAGCGCAGTACGCGCCTTGGCCTCGATTTCGCCACGGTATTCCGCCACCAACGGCGTCAATTCACGGCCCAGGCTCACGTACACCGCCGCCAATACCAGCAGCAAGGCGCACAGGCCGAGGCCCCAGCGGGTCAATGCGGCAAAAAAGCGTATCAGACGCTCCATGTCAGGCGACCCTCAAAGGCAATAGTCGGACGGCAGATCAAGGCCTGCCCGTCTCGTTGATAAGAACTAACGCGAATCAGAGCAGCACCACGTCATATTGTTCCTGGGAATACATGGTTTCGACCTGGAAGCGAATGGTGCGCCCGATAAAACCCTCCAGCTCGGCTACGTTGCCGGATTCTTCATCCAGCAAACGGTCGACCACCTTCTGGTTAGCCAGGACTCTATAGCCCTCGGCCTGGTAGGCGCGTGCCTCCCGTAAGATTTCCCGGAAAATCTCGTAGCAAACCGTTTCCGGGGTCTTCAACTTACCGCGCCCCTGGCAACTGCTGCACGGCTCGCACAGCACTTGTTCCAGGCTTTCGCGGGTGCGCTTGCGGGTCATCTGCACCAGGCCCAGCTCGGTGATGCCGATGATGTTGGTCTTGGCGTGATCGCGCTCCAGTTGCTTCTCCAGGGTACGCAGCACCTGGCGCTGGTGCTCTTCGTCTTCCATGTCGATGAAGTCGATGATGATGATCCCGCCCAGGTTGCGCAGGCGCAGCTGGCGGGCGATCGCGGTGGCCGCTTCGAGGTTGGTCTTGAAGATGGTTTCTTCGAGATTGCGATGGCCTACAAAGGCACCGGTATTCACGTCGATAGTGCTCATGGCTTCCGCCGGGTCCACCACCAGGTAACCGCCGGACTTGAGCGGCACTTTGCGCTCAAGGGCTTTCTGGATTTCGTCTTCGACCCCATACAGGTCGAAAATCGGCCGCTCGCCCGGGTAATGCTCCAGGCGATCGGCGATTTCCGGCATCAGCTCGGCAACAAATTGCGTAGTGCGCTGGAAGGTTTCCCGCGAGTCGATGCGAATTTTCTCGATCTTCGGGCTGACCAGGTCGCGCAAGGTGCGCAGGGCCAGGCCGAGGTCTTCGTAGATCACGCTGGGGGCGCCAATGGTCTTGATCTGCGCGCCGATCTGGTCCCAGAGGCGGCGCAGGTAGCGGATGTCCATGAGGATTTCATCGGCACCGGCACCTTCTGCGGCAGTACGCAGGATAAAGCCGCCGGCCTCCTTGATGCCTTCGAGCGCCACGCAGTCACTGACCACCTTTTTCAGGCGCTCGCGCTCGGCTTCGTCTTCGATTTTCAGGGAAATACCGACGTGGGCCGTGCGCGGCATGTACACCAGGTAGCGCGAAGGAATCGACAGTTGCGTGGTCAGCCGTGCGCCCTTTGAGCCAATCGGATCCTTGGTGACTTGCACCACCAGGCTCTGCCCTTCGTGCACCAGGGCGCTGATGCTTTCGACCGCCGGGCCTTCGCGCAGGGAGATTTCCGAAGCATGGATAAACGCAGCGCGGTCCAGGCCGATGTCGACGAACGCCGCTTGCATCCCCGGTAACACACGCACGACCTTGCCTTTATAAATATTGCCGACGATCCCGCGCTTTTGGGTGCGCTCGACGTGCACTTCTTGCAGAACACCGTTCTCTACCACCGCCACGCGCGATTCCATCGGCGTGATATTGATCAGAATCTCTTCACTCATGGCTGGGTCTCGTTCAGGCGTTTTCACAATAGTGACCGATCGCTTAAGGCTTGGCGCTGGAATACGGCGTTTAGCGCACGGTAAGGTTTTGCCAACAGGGTATGCCGAATTGGCCCAGCAGTTCTGCGGTTTCGCAGACCGGCAGGCCAACGACGGCAGAGTAGCTGCCATTGAGTCCGGCGACGAACACCGCCGCCAAGCCTTGGATAGCATAGCCGCCCGCTTTGTCCTGGGGCTCGCCGCTGTGCCAATAAGTGGTGGCTTCGTCCGCTGAAATCCTGCGAAAGCGCACACGACTGCTGACCAGCTGCGTTTCGCAACGCTGGCCGTCAATCAGGGCAATGGCCGTCAAGACTTCGTGTTCACGCTCGGAAAGGGCCAGCAACATGGCCAGGGCGTCGGCTTGATCCACGGGTTTACCGAGGATCCGGCCGTCGAGGATCACGGCTGTGTCCGCGCCCAGCACACAGGCGCCGGTGGCATCGGCCAAGGTCGCTCGACCGGCCGCAGCCTTGCCGCGCGCCAGGCGTTCTACGTAGGACGCGGGCGATTCATTTGTAAGGGGAGTTTCATCAATGGCGGCGCTGACGACGGTGAACGGCACGCCGATCTGTGTCAGCAGCTCACGCCGCCTCGGGGAGCCCGAGGCCAGATAAAGCGAATTCATGCAGACTCTCCCTGTAGGGTTCGATAACCAGGCAGAGCCTCGCGATCCATTCAATTGATTTTATAGCGACGACGCAATCCACGCAGGCCAAAACTGACCCAGGGCCACAACAGCGCGCTGACCAGCGCGGGCAACACCAGCGCCAGGGTCGGTTGGCGGTTGCCGGTCAAGGCGCTGAGCCACAGCTGTACCAACTGCGCCAGGCCGAAGATCACCAGGATCACCAGGCACTGTTGCCACATCGGGAACATCCGCAGGCGCTGCTGCAATGACAGCACCAGGAAGGTAATCAGGGTCAGGATCAACGCGTTCTGCCCGAGCAGGGTGCCGTAGAGCACATCCTCCATCAGCCCCAGGCACATGGCCGTGACCATCCCGACCTTGTGCGGCAGCGCCAGGGCCCAGAACGCCAGCAGCAAGGCGAGCCACAGCGGGCGCAGGATCTCCATGAATTGCGGCAGCGGCGAAACGCTGAGCAGCAAGCCGGTGGCAAAGGTCAGCCAGACGATCCAGCCGTTACGCGAATGAGTACCGGCCATTATTCTTCCCTCTGCCGAGTGGTTGCCGGGGCCGCGGCCGGTGGTTTGGCGGCGGCGGGCGGTTTGGCAGCGGCAGGTGTTGCAGCCGCAGGCTTGGCCGGACGCGCGCTATGGGCCACAGGCTTGACTGGTGTCGCAACCGGCGCGGCTGGCGTTGCCGGAGCGGCTGCCGGGGCAGCAGGTGCCGCCGGTTTTGGCACGGTGGCCGGAATGATCGGCGCGGTGCCGTTTTGCTTGTCTTCCGCTTCCTGGGCCTGGGCGGCTTCGTTGGCACGCTCTTCCGGGGTGCGGTTGTCACTGAACACCAGCAAGAGGTAACGGCTGCGGTTCAATGCGGCGGTCGGCACGGCACGCACAATGGCGAACGGCTGGCCGGAATCGTGGATCACTTCCTTGACCGTCGCGACCGGGTAGCCTGCCGGGAACCGCTGACCCAGGCCGGAGCTGACCAGCAGGTCGCCTTCCTTGATGTCGGCGGTGTCTGCGACGTGACGCAACTCCAGGCGTTCCGGGTTACCGGTACCGCTGGCAATCGCCCGCAGGCCGTTGCGGTTGACTTGCACCGGGATGCTGTGGGTGGTGTCGGTCAGCAACAGCACGCGGGAGGTATAAGGCATCAACTCCACCACCTGGCCCATCAAGCCACGGGCATCGAGCACCGGTTGGCCAAGGACTACGCCGTCGCGCTCACCCTTGTTGATGATGATGCGATGGGTGAAGGGGTTCGGATCCATACCGATCAACTCGGCCACTTCGACCTTCTCATTGACCAGCGCAGAGGAATTGAGCAACTCGCGCAGCCGAACGTTCTGCTCGGTGAGGGCCGCGAGCTTTTGCATGCGCCCCTGCAGCAGCAGGTTTTCGGTCTTGAGTTTTTCGTTCTCCGCCACCAGTTCGGTGCGGCTGCCAAATTGACTGGCGACACCCTGATAGAGACGCTGCGGCAGGTCAGTGATCCAGTACGTCTGCATCAGGACCAGCGACATCTGGCTACGCACTGGCTTGAGCAGTGTGAAGCGGGCATCGACCACCATCAGCGCAACCGATAGCACGACCAGCACCAACAGGCGCACGCCCAATGAGGGGCCTTTGGAAAAAAGCGGTTTAATAAGCCGCTCCTCCCAGGCAAATGTTTTCTTTATTCATACGGCATCAAACCGGCCTGGATGCAGATTGAAGAAGATAAACGCCAACAGGCAGCACTGCAAAGTGCTGCCTGTGAGCGAAACATGGGCAAACCAGCAAATTCTTATTCGCTGGAGAGCAGGTCCATGGTGTGTTTATCCATCATTTCCAGTGCACGGCCACCGCCGCGGGCGACGCAGGTCAACGGGTCTTCAGCGACGATCACTGGCAAACCGGTTTCCTGGGCCAGCAACTTGTCGAGGTCGCGCAGCAAGGCGCCACCACCGGTCAGTACCAGGCCACGCTCGGCGATATCGGAAGCCAGTTCCGGAGGCGATTGCTCCAGGGCGCTCTTCACCGCCTGAACGATGGTGGCCAGGGACTCTTGCAGAGCTTCCAGCACTTCATTGGAGTTCAGGGTGAAGGCACGTGGAACGCCTTCGGCCAGGTTGCGACCGCGAACATCGACTTCGCGAACTTCGCCGCCCGGGTAAGCGGTACCGATTTCCTGCTTGATGCGCTCGGCGGTGGATTCGCCGATCAGGCTGCCGTAGTTGCGACGCACGTAGGTGATGATCGCTTCGTCGAAGCGGTCGCCGCCAACCCGTACGGATTCGGCATACACCACACCATTGAGGGAGATCAGGGCGATTTCAGTGGTACCACCACCGATATCAACCACCATCGAACCGCGCGCTTCTTCAACCGGCAGGCCGGCACCGATCGCAGCGGCCATTGGCTCTTCAATCAGGAACACTTCACGGGCACCGGCGCCAAGGGCCGACTCACGGATGGCACGACGTTCCACCTGGGTGGATTTGCACGGAACGCAGATCAGCACACGAGGGCTGGGCTGCAGGAAACTGTTTTCGTGAACCTTGTTGATGAAGTACTGCAGCATCTTTTCGCAGACACTGAAGTCAGCAATCACGCCATCCTTCATCGGACGAATGGCAGCAATGTTGCCCGGTGTTCGGCCCAACATGCGCTTGGCCTCGGTGCCAACGGCAACGACACTTTTCTGATTACCATGGGTCCGAATGGCCACAACCGATGGCTCATTCAGGACGATACCGCGCTCGCGCACGTAAATAAGGGTGTTGGCAGTGCCCAGGTCGATGGAAAGATCGCTGGAAAACATGCCACGCAGTTTCTTGAACATGGGAAAGGGACCCTAGGCAACGCGTGGGTAAAAAAGTGCGGCAAACTCTAACAACGACAGGGATTTTGGGCAAGGCGCCAATGTGCTAAATTGGCCGACTTTCTGTGCACCAACCCCCACAATCGCGGCCATATGACCGTAGAAATGCGGTAGTGTTCCTACAATCTAACACACGGATAGCTTCCGTTCTGTTTTCCACTGGAGAATCCCATGGCGCTTGAACGCTCCGACGTGGAAAAAATCGCTCATTTGGCCTGCCTGGGCCTCAATGAAGCCGATCTTCCACAGACCACCGCAGCCCTGAACAGCATTCTCGGGCTGGTCGACCAAATGCAAGCCGTGAATACCGACGGCATCGAGCCCCTGGCTCACCCGCTGGAAGCCAGCCAGCGCCTGCGCGCCGACGTCGTGACCGAGCGCAATAATCGCGAGGCTTACCAGTCCATCGCGCCAGCGGTCGAAAACGGCCTGTACCTGGTTCCGAAAGTCATCGACTAAAGGGAAAGAGCCTGCAATGCATCAATTGACTCTGGCCGAGATCGCCCGCGGTCTCGCCGACAAAAAGTTTTCTTCCGAAGAGCTGACCACGACCCTGCTGGCGCGTATCGCCGAGCTGGACCCTAAGGTCAACAGCTTCATCAGCATCACCGAAGAGCTGGCCCTGAGCCAGGCCAAGGCCGCCGACACACGTCGCGCCAACGGTGAGAACGGCGCCCTGTTGGGTGCGCCGATTGCCCACAAGGACCTGTTCTGCACCCAGGGCATTCGCACCAGCTGCGGCTCGAAGATGCTCGACAATTTCAAGGCGCCCTACGACGCTACTGTGGTCGCCAAGCTGGCCGCTGCCGGGGCCGTGACCCTGGGCAAGACCAACATGGACGAATTCGCCATGGGCTCGGCCAACGAGTCGAGCCACTACGGCGCGGTGAAAAACCCGTGGAACCTCGAGCACGTGCCCGGCGGTTCGTCCGGTGGTTCGGCAGCCGCGGTTGCCGCTCGTCTGTTACCTGCCGCCACGGCCACCGACACCGGCGGCTCGATCCGCCAACCGGCCGCTTTCACCAACCTCACCGGTCTGAAACCGACCTACGGTCGCGTATCCCGCTGGGGCATGATTGCCTACGCCTCCAGTCTCGACCAGGGCGGCCCCCTGGCACGTACCGCTGAAGACTGCGCAATTTTGTTACAAGGCATGGCAGGCTTCGATCCGCAGGACTCCACCAGCATTGATGAACCCGTGCCGGACTACAGCGCCAGCCTGAATACCTCGATCAAAGGCCTGCGCATCGGCGTGCCGAAAGAGTATTTCAGCGCCGGCCTCGACCCGCGCATCGCCGAACTGGTGCACAACAGCGTCAAGGAGCTGGAAAAGCTCGGCGCCGTGATCAAGGAAATCAGCCTGCCGAACAACCAGCACGCGATTCCTGCCTACTACGTGATCGCCCCGGCAGAAGCGTCCTCCAACCTGTCGCGGTTCGACGGCGTGCGTTTCGGCTACCGCTGCGAAAACCCGAAGGACCTCACCGACCTGTACAAGCGCTCCCGTGGCGAAGGTTTCGGCGTGGAAGTACAACGCCGGATCATGGTCGGTGCCTACGCCCTGTCGGCCGGTTACTACGACGCGTACTACCTCAAGGCGCAAAAGATCCGTCGCCTGATCAAGAACGACTTCATGGCTGCCTTTAATGAAGTCGACGTGATCCTCGGCCCAACCACGCCGAACCCGGCCTGGAAGATCGGCGCCAAGACCGGCGACCCGATCGCCGAGTACCTGGAAGACCTGTACACCATCACCGCCAACCTCGCCGGTCTGCCGGGCTTGTCCATGCCTGCAGGTTTCGTCGATGGCTTGCCGGTGGGCGTGCAACTGCTCGCCCCGTATTTCCAGGAAGGCCGCCTGCTCAATGTGGCGCACCAGTACCAGTTGAACTCTGACTGGCACACTCGCACCCCTACCGGCTTCTGAGGAGAACACTATGCAATGGGAAGTCGTGATCGGGCTGGAGATTCATACCCAGCTCGCCACCCAATCGAAGATTTTCTCCGGTAGCGCCACCACGTTCGGCGCAGAACCCAACACCCAGGCCAGCCTGGTAGACCTGGGCATGCCCGGCGTGCTGCCGGTGCTGAACCAGGAAGCGGTGCGCATGGCGGTGATGTTCGGCCTCGCCATCGATGCCGAGATCGGCCAGCACAACGTGTTCGCCCGCAAGAACTACTTCTACCCGGACCTGCCCAAGGGCTACCAGATCAGCCAGATGGAATTGCCGATCGTCGGCAAGGGCTACCTGGACATCCCGCTGGAAGACGGCACCATCAAACGTGTCGGCGTGACCCGTGCGCACCTGGAAGAAGATGCCGGCAAGAGCCTGCATGAAGAATTCAACGGCGCCACCGGCATCGACCTGAACCGCGCCGGCACCCCGCTGCTGGAGATCGTTTCCGAGCCGGACATGCGCAGCGCCAAGGAAGCCGTGGCCTACGTCAAGACGATCCACGCGCTGGTGCGTTACCTCGGGATCTGCGACGGCAACATGGCCGAAGGCTCCCTGCGTTGCGACTGCAACGTGTCGGTGCGGCCAAAAGGCCAGGCCGAGTACGGCACCCGCTGCGAGATCAAGAACGTCAACTCGTTCCGTTTCATCGAGAAGGCGATCAACACCGAAGTACGTCGCCAGATCGAGCTGATCGAAGACGGCGGCAAGGTGATCCAGCAGACCCGCCTGTACGACCCGAACAAAGACGAAACCCGCGCCATGCGCAGCAAGGAGGAAGCCAACGACTACCGTTACTTCCCCGATCCGGACCTGTTGCCGGTGGTCATCGAGGACTCGTTCCTGGCTGACGTGCGCGCCACGCTGCCGGAACTGCCACCGCAGAAACGCGAGCGTTTCCAGGCGCAGTTCGGTCTTTCGGTGTATGACGCAAGCGTGCTGGCGTCGAGCCGCGAGCAAGCCAACTACTTCGAAAAAGTCGTGAGCATTGCCGGCGACGCCAAACTGGCGGCCAACTGGGTGATGGTTGAGCTGGGCAGCCTGTTGAACAAACAGGGCCTGGAAATCGACGAGGCACCGGTGTCGGCAGAACAGTTGGGCGGCATGTTGCTGCGGATCAAGGACAACACCATCTCCGGCAAAATCGCCAAGACCGTGTTTGAAGCCATGGCCGCCGGCGAAGGCAACGCTGAGGAGATCATCGAAAAGCGCGGCCTGAAGCAAGTCACCGACAGCGGCGCGATTTCGGCCGTGCTCGACGAGATGCTGGCAGCCAATGCCGAGCAGGTTGAACAATACCGTGCGGCGGATGAAGCCAAGCGGGGCAAGATGTTCGGCTTCTTTGTCGGCCAGGCGATGAAAGCCTCCAAAGGCAAGGCCAACCCGCAACAGGTCAACGAACTGCTGAAAAGCAAACTCGAAGGCTAAACGCGGTGAAATGGTCGGAGCAGGACCTCACGTCCAACTCTGACCCCTTGTGGGAGCGGGCTTGTGTGGGAGCGGGCTTGCTCGCGAAAGCGGTGGATCAGTCAATACATCTGGTGACT
>NZ_JBSVWQ010000044.1:0-37210 GCF_054071215.1 Pseudomonas sp. SDO5522_S412
GCTTGTCCCCCGTTGGGCTGCGCAGCGGCCCCAAAAAAGAGGGACTGCTACGCAGTCCAACGGGGGACAAGCCCCCTCGCCACAACAAGCCCTCTCACCACAGGTACGGTGTCAGCTTTTAATTGGCCGTATTGGCCCGCGCCGCGTGCAGCTTCTTGTAGCTGTCGATCAACCGCAGGTGCCGGTCCAGCCCTTCCAGCTTCATGCTCGTCGGCGTCAAACCATAGAACCGCACACTGCCATTCACCGACCCAATCGCCGCGTCCATCCGCTCGTTGCCAAACATCCGGCGGAAATTCACTTCGTAGTCCGCCAGTTCCAGGTCTTCGTCCAACTCCATCTCCAGCACCGCATTCACAGCCTGATAGAACAAGCCGCGCTCGACGGTGTTGTCGTTGTACTGCTGGAACATCTCCACCAGTTCCTTGGCTTCTTCGAACTGCTGCAGGGCCAGATAAATCAGCAGCTTCAATTCCAGGATGGTCAGTTGACCCCACGCCGTATTGTCATCGAACTCGATGCCGATCAAGGTGGTGATGTCGGTGTAGTCGTCCAGCTCGCTTTCCACCAGACGCTCAACCAACCCCTTCAATTCCGCTTCGTCGAGGCGATGCAGGTTCAGGATGTCCTCGCGGAAAAACAGCGCCTTGTTGGTGTTGTCCCAGATCAGGTCGTCGATCGGGTAGATCTCCGAATAGTCGGGCACCAGGATGCGGCAGGCGGTCGCGCCGATGTGCTCGTACACCGCCATGTAGACTTCCTTGCCCATGCCTTCGAGGATGCCGAACAACGTGGCGGCTTCCTCGGCATTGGAGTTTTCACCCTGGCCGGAGAAGTCCCATTCGACGAACTCGTAATCCGACTTCGAGCTGAAGAAGCGCCACGACACCACGCCGCTGGAGTCGATGAAGTGCTCGACAAAGTTGTTCGGTTCGGTCACCGCATGGCCTTCAAACGTCGGCTGCGGCAGATCGTTCAGGCCTTCAAAGCTGCGGCCTTGCAGCAGTTCGGTGAGGCTGCGTTCCAACGCCACTTCCAGGCTTGGGTGCGCGCCGAACGAGGCGAATACGCCGCCGGTGCGTGGGTTCATCAACGTCACGCACATCACCGGGAATTCACCGCCCAAGGACGCATCCTTCACCAGTACCGGAAAGCCCTGGGCTTCCAGGCCCTGGATACCGGCCAGGATACCGGGGAATTTCGCCAGCACTTCCTGCGGTACATCCGGCAGCGCGAATTCACCTTCGATGATTTCGCGTTTTACCGCGCGTTCGAAGATTTCCGACAGGCACTGCACCTGCGCTTCAGCCAGGGTGTTACCGGCACTCATGCCGTTGCTGAGGTACAGGTTTTCGATCAGGTTGGACGGGAAATACACCACCTCGCCATCGGACTGGCGCACGAAAGGCAGCGAAACAATGCCGCGTTCTTCGTTGCCGGAGTTGGTGTCGTAGAGGTGTGAGCCGCGCAGCTCGCCGTCACGATTGTAGATGTGCAGGCAATGCGCGTCGAGTATCTCCGGTGGCAGTTCGTCCTTGCGGCCCGGCTTGAACCAGCGCTCGTCCGGGTAATGCACAAACGCCGCGTTGGCGATGTCTTCACCCCAGAACTGGTCGTTGTAGAAGAAGTTGCAGTTCAGCCGCTCGATAAACTCGCCCAATGCCGACGCCAATGCGCCTTCCTTGGTCGCGCCCTTGCCGTTGGTAAAGCACATCGGCGAGTGCGCATCGCGGATATGCAGCGACCACACGTTGGGCACGATATTGCGCCACGAAGCGATCTCTATCTTCATGCCCAGGCCCGCGAGAATGGCCGACATGTTGGCGATGGTTGTTTCCAGCGGCAGGTCCTTGCCCGCGATGTAGGTGCCCGCGTCGGACGCCGCGCTCGGCATCAGCAATGCCTGGGCATCGGCATCCAGGTTTTCCACTTCCTCGATGACAAACTCCGGCCCGGCCTGCACGACTTTTTTCACGGTGCAGCGGTCGATGGAACGCAGGATGCCCTGGCGGTCTTTATCGGAGATGTCCGCCGGCAACTCGACCTGGATCTTGAAGATCTGGTTGTAGCGGTTTTCCGGGTCGACAATGTTGTTCTGGGACAGGCGAATATTGTCGGTAGGGATGTTGCGGGTTTCGCAGTACAACTTCACAAAGTAAGCCGCACACAACGCCGACGACGCCAGGAAGTAATCGAACGGACCGGGGGCCGAGCCATCGCCCTTGTAGCGAATAGGCTGGTCGGCCACCACGGTGAAGTCGTCGAACTTGGCTTCAAGTCGAAGGTTGTCGAGAAAATTGACCTTGATTTCCATGCGGGATTACCAGAATAGCGAGCAAAATATGGCCGCCATTATCCGGGTTTCGAGGCGTAAGTCTTGTGCTTTCGGGCCTGGCCGATCGTTGGCGATGGGTATCAGCCGTGTTGAAAGTCCGCAATCTGCTGCCACATCGCGATCGGGTTGGAGTACATCGGGAAGTGCCCGCACCGGGCAATCGGCGCCAACCGCACGCCTTGCGCCTGGATATGCGCCAGGTACGACAAATGGGCATTCTGCTCGCCGTACATGAACATGCGCGGGCATTCCAGGCCGAGGAACTTGCCCATCAAGTCGGCGTTATCCGACAGTTCGACCATCGACTGGAAGATCCCCCGCACCGCCCCGGCACGCACCTTGTGCCGCAGGCTCGCCGAATACAGCGCGCTGGCGTAGGCCGGTGCCTGCCGGGTGCGCTCGATAAAGGCGCTGAAAAACGCCTCGGGATCGTCCGCCGGGTAGTCGACGATCTGCCGGCTGAGAAAGCAGTCTTCCGGGGCGATATTGCCTTCGATATCAACAAAGCTCAGCACCCGGCCCGGGAACTGGTGCGCCAACATCAGCGCGGTAAGCCCGCCCATGGAGTGGCCTACCAGATGGAAGCGCTCGATGTTGAAATGCTCGAGCACCTGCAAGGCGGTTTGCAGCAGGAACGGGATGGAGATCTTCGACAGGTCATCGCAATGGCTCTCACCGCAACCCGGGGCGTCATAAGCCAAAAATGGATGACCGTCGAAGGCAGGTTGCTGGACGATGTCGGCGTAGTCTTCCTTGGTCGAGCCAAAGCCATGCAGGAACACGATTGGCGCCAGGGTACCCGCGCGGTGGATCGCGGCGATGTTCAACGGCACATCGGCGACGACGATGGGGAGTTTTGTGTGGGTGAATGGCATGGTGAAGACTCCCTGAAAAACCGATTGGCGGCTCAAAAGCCGTTAATTTCAACGGTATTCAGGTTTCTGTAAATTCCTGATTCGGGAAGGTATTCATAGGCTGATCGTATGAGTCGTTCCATAACGCCCTACCCCGCACTCAATCCCCACAACACGTCCAACACATGTTGCGTAGGCCGCTCAACCTCCCCGGCGCGATGGGCGATCCCCAGTTGCCGCCACAGCAACGGTTGCAACGGCCGCATCGCAATCCGGGTGTCGTGCAAGGACGTGGACGCTTCATGGGGCAACAACGTGGCCCCGTAACCGGCGGCCACCAGGCTTTTGATTGCGTCGTTGTAATTCAGCTGAATACGCGCCGTCGGCTGGTAGCCGTCATTGGCAAACCACTCCGAGGTCAGGCGCGAAAGCCGGGTGGTGTTGTCATTCAGGATTAACGGCTGGGCAGCCAGCCAGGCGGGTGTTATCACTTCGGGGCATTCCCGGCGCGCCGGCAAAAATGCCATGACCGGGTCGCGCCGCCAGGGCTCGATCCGCAAGCCCTTCACCGGTGCCTGGGGCAGCGCCACCAGGCCGATCTCCAGGGCGCCCTCGGCCAGCTTCTTCAATGTGTCCTGCGACGTGAGCACCGCCACCTGCACATCAATGGCGGGATGATGTTGGCTCAAGGTTTCCAGGGCTTGCGGCAGCAACTGTGCGATGGCTCCGGTTGAGGCTCCCAGACGCACCCGCCCCGCCAGCCCCTGCACCTGTCGCTCCACGTCTTCAAGCGCCTGCTCGGCATCCGCCAACAAGCGGCGCGCGCGCTCCACCAGGGTTTCGCCAATCGCTGAAGGCTGCACCCGCCCACGGGTACGCGATAGCAGCTTGCCGCCCACTCGCGCCTCCAGGTCGGCGATATGCAGGCTGACGGTGGGTGGCGCCAGATTGAGCATGCGGGCGGCCTCGGCGAACGAACCGAGGTCGGCAATTGCCACCAACGTACGCAGGCGGTCCAGGCTGATTTCGCGCATGGGTCAATCCTCGTTCATAAAAACTGAACTTCATCGTTTGGAAATTCAACTTTTCCTATCCTAGCGGCTGGCCGAAGATTGGAACACCTGATTTCCTATCCGAGTGCATCCCATGGCAAATCCTCTTGTATTCATCGACGGCGACCAAGGCACCACCGGGCTACAGATCCATCAACGCCTGCGCGACCGCACCGATCTGCAACTGATCACCCTCAGCGCTGAACACCGCAAGGACCCGCAGCAGCGCGCCGAGATGATCAACGCCTGCGATATCGCGATTCTCTGCCTGCCTGACGACGCCGCACGGGACGCCGTCGCCAGCATCCACAATCCGGCCGTGCGGGTGATCGACGCGAGTTCGGCACACCGCACTCATCCCGACTGGACCTACGGTTTCGCCGAGATGAACCCGCAACAGGCGCAACGCATTGCCACGGCGCAGCGGGTGAGCAATCCCGGTTGCTATCCCACCGGTGCGATTGGTTTGTTGCGCCCGTTGCTTGAGGCCGGGCTGCTGCCCGGGGACTACCCGACGACCATTCATGCCGTCTCGGGCTATTCCGGCAAGGGCCGCGCCGGGGTGCAGGAGCATGAGGGCGCCGACGCCTCACAGGCGCCCGCGTTCCTGGTGTATGGGCTGGGACTGGCACACAAGCATGTGCCGGAGATTCAGCAGCAAAGCGGGCTGACGCAGCCGCCGCTGTTTGTGCCGGCCTACGGGGCGTTCCGCCAGGGCATCGTGCTAACCATCCCGCTGCAACTGCGGCTGTTGGCCCCGGGCGTGGACGCCGCGCGGTTGCATGCCTGCCTGTCGCAGCACTACCGCGACACCCGTCACGTACAGGTGCTGTCGATGCAGGCTGCGAGGGAGTTGACCTACCTCGACCCTCAAGCGCTGAACGGCACGGACGATGTGCGTTTGATCGTGTGTGAGAACCACGAGACGGGCCAGGTCCTGCTGGCGGCGATATTCGACAACCTCGGCAAGGGCGCCGCAGGTGCCGCCGTGCAAAACCTGGACTTGATGATCAAGCCGAGACCGTAGCGATAAAGGCGCGCAGGTCCGCCAGCATCAACGCCGGCTGCTCCCAGGCCGCGAAGTGACCGCCGGCGGGCATCTCGCTCCAGTGCACGATGTTGAAGGTCTTTTCGGCAAATGAGCGCGGCGGCGGCACGAACACCGGGTCACGAAAGGCGGCAAATCCGGTCGGCACCTGGATGCGGGTGCCGGCCGGGAATTTTGATGACCCCTCAAGGCGCTTGCCGTGATACATCCACGTCGCGGTGACCATGGAAGATGGCGCGAGATACAACATGATGTTGGTCAGCAGTTGCTCCTCGGTAAAGGTGCCCCAGAGATCCGGGCTGCCATCGGCGGTAGTGGGCAGATCGGCCCATGTGCCGATTTTTTCGAGGATCCATCCCGCGGCCCCCACCGGGCTGTCGGCCAGCGCGACACCCAGGGTCTGCGGGCGGGTTTCCTGCTGGTGGTTGTAGCCGGTTTCCCAGTCGATCAGCACGTCACGCCGGGCGACGAAAGCCTCCTCCTCCGGCGTGGTCGCAACGGTGCCCTGGGCCAGCAGGTCGGCCATGTTCAGGTGAATCCCCAGTAACGCCTCGGGCCGATCGTGGGCCATCCAACCGGCGATGCCCGAACCCCAGTCACCGCCCTGAACGATGAAGCGGGTTGGCCCGAACAGCCGGGCCATCAGCCCATGCATGAGTTCGCCCGCCCGACGTGGGCCAATCACTCCGGTGATCGGCCTGGAGAATGCAAACCCCGGAAGCGACGGCACGATCACATCGTGTCCGTCAGCCGCCAGCGGTTCCAGCAGCGCCTCGAATTCCAGGTACGAACCTGGCCAGCCATGGAGCAGCAGGATCGGCGGCCTGGAACCGTCGCCCCGCACATGGACGAAGTGCAGGTGCTCGCCCTCAATCTCGGTGATGAAGTTGGGCAGTTGGTTGAGGTGTTTTTCGACCCGGCGCCAATCATAGGATTCCAGCCAGTAAGCGACCAGGCGCTGAAGGTCGCGCACGCCAACGCCCGACTTCCACCCTCCCAAATCGGGAAGCCGGGTCCAATCGTAGGCGGCGACTTTGTCGCGGATGGCCACAAGACGTTCGTCGGGGACATTGATGGTGTAGGGCAAGATCATGGGATTCTCCTGGTGAGTTTCCGTATTACATTGCTTTACGCAATACTGAACCCGACAAAAACCGATGTGAACCCCATTACGCCGCTCAAGGCCTTTGCGAAAAACGCACAAGTGAGTTTCCCGTGGACATAACGGACGAACTGGAAATCTTTACCCTCGTGGCCGAAACCGCGAGTTTCTCGGCGGCCGCGCGTCGCTTGAACCTTGCGCCCTCCTCCATCGCGCGGGTGCTGGACCGCATGGAGGCCCGGCTGGGCGTACGCCTGTTGCTGCGAACCACGCGCTCACTGACCGTGACCCCGGAGGGTGCCGCCTACCTGTCGTGCGCCCGGCGGATCCTCACGGACCTGCGGGAAACCGAACAGCAGATTACCGACCAGAGTTCACCCCGCGGGCGCCTGCGGGTCAGCAGTTCGCTGCTGTATGGCAGGACCTTCGTGATCCCGTTGTTGGGCGAGTTCATTCAGCGTTACCCGGACATCCTGGTGGACATCAACCTGACCGACACCGTGGTCGACATCGCCGCCGGGCAAGCCGACGTCGCAGTGCGATTGGGCCCGCTGCCCGACAGCAGCCTGACGTCCCGCTGGCTGGGCGCCACCCACAAGGTCATCATTGCTGCGCCGAGCTATCTGGCACGACGCGGCACGCCGCAGGTGCCGGAAGACCTGCTGGATCACGACTGCATCGGTTTCAACTTCAAGCGTGCGGCGCCCACCTGGCCGTTTCGCAAGGATGGCCACGACTATTCACTGACGATCAAGGGCCATGTCGAAACCAATAACGGTGACACCCAGGGCCAATTGGCGGCCGAGGGCATCGGCATCGCGCGGGTCTGCGCCGAGACCGTGGCGGACGCCATTCAGGCGGGTCGGCTGGTGCCGCTGCTGGAGGCATTCAATCCCGGCGATGGCGAAGAGATCCATGCCGTGTTCCTGGGCGGTACCCACACGCCGGCGCGGGTCCGGTGCTTTGTCGACTACCTGGTTGAGCGGTTCCAGTAGGCGCGAAATCCCATGACTACTCGGCAACGAGTTCGACGTAGCTCGACTCCCCGCCTCCCGTCGCGCCCGACAACCAGCCCCAGACGAAGGCCAGGGTGGTACGCCCGGCGGCGTCCACGCCTACCGTGCCCCGGGACCAGCCGGCAAGAATCTCGCCCTCGGTGGTCAGGCACTGGTACAGCAACTCGATGGTATCGGGGCCTGTGGCGCGCCCGACTTGATTGCCCATGCGAATCCGGCCGCCCTGGTAGGTGCCCCAGATGGCGTTTTCATCGACGTGGTAATGAAACACGGTGCCTGTACCGGACACACCATGGGTGTTGCCCGCGACGATAAACCGGCGGTTGTCCAGGCGTTCGCTGATTTGGCAAAAGGCATTTGGCATTGACAGGCGCTTCCTTGGTCGAGAGGGTTCATTCCGGGGCGCCCAACCTACCTCATATGGCTTTTGTCGGTCATGTAAAACCTGCACAATTGCGAGCTTTCCCGCGACAGGACGTCCCTTCATGCAACGCATCGTGATTCTCGGTAATGCGGGCAGCGGAAAATCCACCCTCGCCCGCGCCCTCGGACAACGCCTGGGCCTGCCCGTGGTGCACCTGGACACCCTGTTCTGGTCGCCCGGCTGGGTCGAGCCCGACGCCGAGCAGTTCCGTACCCGCGTGCGCGACGCCGTTGCCGCCGATGGCTGGGTGTGTGAAGGCAACTATGCGCGGCGCACGTTCGACCTGCGCCTGCCCCGTGCCGATTTGATCATCTGGCTCGACACGCCACGGCTCACCTGCTTTACCCGGGTGATCCTGCGCAGTGCGCTGAACCGCCCGCGCCCGGATATTCCCGCCGGCTGTACCGAGAAACTCGACCGGGAGTTCCTGACATTCCTGAAGTACGTGTGGACGTTTGATCGCGGCCACCGGCCAGGTATCGAGGCGGTGCGGTTGGCGGCAGGCCCGTCGGTGCCCGTGGTGCACTTGCGCGGTGGCCAGCAGATCGCCGAGTTTCTCGAGCGCTTGCCCGCAGCATCTGAAGGCTGCCTTGAATAGAGGGAGCAGGAGCGTTGGCCGCAATAGTGGGACGTCTTGCCAGTGAAGAAATCAATGATGGCAAGACTTCCACCGCTTTCGGGCCATGCCGTCCTGACAGGTTTTTTCAACTGTAGGATCTTGTTGGCAGCCGCTCCCTCGTGCGACCCGAAGAAGCCCCTATCTGGATCTCAAGTACCGATAGAGCGTCTGCCGACTGATTTCAAAATCACGCGCCAACTTGGATTTACTTTCTCCAGCAGCGGCCCGGTCAATCAAGTTTACAACCTGATTGTCAGACAGTTTTTTCTTGCGACCTCTATAAGTCCCACGATTCTTTGCACTGGCAATTCCCGCCGCCTGTCTTTCCCTCATCGCAGCGCGCTCGAACTCTGCAATCAGCTCCATTACCGCAATGATCGACTCCACGACTTCAAGACAGTCATGCCGGAAAACCAGGTTTTCGTTCAAACACTCCAACGTGACCTGCTTTTCAATCAACCGGCGAATGATGGCGCACAGCTGCTCCGTGCTTGAAGTCAGCGCTGCCATGCTGTCCACCACCACGGTATCCCCGCACTGCAGGTAGCGGAGTAGCCTTTCCAGGCCTGCAGGATTCGCGGCATTGTCTGCCGGCTCATCGCAAAACACGGCATCAAATACATCGTCGCTTGTTATTTTCTCTACGCCACCCTCGGGCTCTTTTAGAGCGCGCCGGACATATTTGATGCGATGCAATCTCATGGTGCCTCCTTGGCAATACTTGTACAGCGTCATTTTATACTTGTACAAACTGTAACTAAATCATCAATTCCTTACACCGCACTTGTAACACTGAACCCACCCAAAATACACAGTTGCAAAGAGTTGAACTTCCCTTATCATTTTGAAGCATGGAATTCTAACAAGCTTTTCGCAAAAAAGTCGATTTCGTATTCCTTGAATGCCCCGTGCAATTCAAGCAACCCATATGAGTATCTACTGTTTTACAGCTCAAATAATTGACATGACCGGCTTGACGCGGCTGTTAATTTCTCGATGCAATCAGAGGATGAATGGATGAATGTCTTGGAAGGCGCCATCGAAATTGATCGCCCAACTACCGATCAGGAAAAGATTGATAAGGTAACCCGCAGTATTACCGATCATGGGAACTACCTGCGAAAGCGTTATCCGATCCTGCAGCACCAGGATGCTCTGGGCGCGAGTGTCATGGCGTTTTCCCTGATAGGGATGGTCATTACGGGAGGGCTCTATCTAAAGGGTTTTATCCCCGCATGGATGTGTATTCTGGTCAATGCGCTGCTGACTTCGTTCATTCATGAAATCGAACACGACCTGATTCATCGCCTTTATTTTAGAAAACAGCCGCTGGCCCATAATGCCATGATGCTCTTCTGCTGGCTGGCACGCCCGGGTATGCCCAGCCCGTGGCTAAGACGCAGTCTGCACTTTCATCACCACAAGGAGTCCGGAACTGATTCTGATGTTGAAGCCTGGATTACCACGAGCGGCAGTCCTTGGGGAATACTGCGATTACTGAAACTGGTGGACGGGTTTGTATTTGGTTTTCTAAATGCGGTGTTTGCCCCGGGATGGCGGCAAAAGGTAAAATTGTTAGGCAAGATCATTCGGCTCAATACACCATTCGGGCTTCTGTATTGGGGGTGCTGGTATGTGTTCCTCGGCTACCACCTGTATGTCTGGCTTGGGTCAATTACCGGGATGGAGGTTCACAGCTCTGCTACGACGCTGGAACTAATGGATATCGTCAATAGTGCAGTGGTTATTCTTATAGCGCCCAATATGATACGGCAGTTCTGCCTGTTCTTTATAAGTTCAAATATGCACTATTACGGCGATGTTGCCCCGCGTAACGCATTACAACAAACCCAGGTAATGAACCCTTGGTGGCTGTGGCCGTTCCAGTTGTTCTGTTTTAACTTTGGCAGCACTCACAGCATCCATCACTTCGTGGTGAGAGACCCGTTTTATCTGCGTCAGATGACGGCACCTTATGCTCATAAAGTCATGGCCCAGGCCGGTGTCAGGTTCAATGACTTCGGCACCTACAAACGAGCCAATCGCTTTTCCATGGAGCACTCCCAAACTCGGTCTCGTGGGTGAATTCCTCCACAACCATTATCGGTGTTCGGCAAGTATCAAGGGCCGCACTTCAAATACGAGGACGTTGAGGTATGAAAGCGCAAGGGATATGTGCGAAGCAGTTTGAAGCGGTCAAGCAGGCCTTCGAGGACATGTTCGATGATCCGCAGGAACGTGGGGCCGGCCTGTGCGTGCAGGTAGGCGCAGAGATCGTTGTCGACCTGTGGGCCGGCATGGCAGACCAGGCGGGCACGAAACCCTGGACCCGCGATACGCTGGCCAATACCTTCTGCGTAATAAAACCCTATGTCGCGGTGGCCGTCCTGATGTTGGTTGAGGCGGGCAAGCTGGAGCTGGATGCACCCGTGGCCCGTTACTGGCCCGAGTTCGCCCGGAGCGGGAAAGCAAAGGTCACCCTGCGCCAGGTGATGAACCATACCGCAGGCATGCCGGCGCTGCGGGGGCCCGACCACAACCCCATGATGTATGACTGGGAGCACATGCTGCGACTGCTGGAGGCCGAGCCGCTGTGGTGGGAACCGGGAACAGATCTGGGCTACGGCACCACCACGTTTGGCTGGATCCTCGGCGAGTTGATTCGCCGGGTGGACGGACGAGATCCCTGTGTGTTTATCCACGAAGAGATTCTCGATCCCCATGAGTTGGACGTGCACCTTGGCGTGAACGAAGAACACTTTCACCGTATCGCGCGTTTCGACAGTGCCACGGGACGAGTCGGTGACCCTTACTCGCAGGCGTTGCGAACCGTGGTGAAAAACGAGCCGTCGCATATCGCGACGCTCGCCTTCACCAACCCCGGAATGGTGCCCAGACGAACCAGTGACCCTCGCTGGTGGGCCTACCGGCAACCCGCCGTGTGTGGACACGGTTCGGCTCACGGCCTGGCCGGTTTCTACAGTGCATTGATGGCAGGAAACTTTATCGGTCCCGAGCTGCTTACTGAATTCAGCCGTGAGCACAGTCATGGCATGGATCGAGTATGGATGCGCCCCATGCGTTATGGATTGGGTTGCATGCTCGAGCAGCAACGCGACCCGACGGCTTCCCATGCAATGGGCCCGAACACCTTTGGCCATATCGGGCTTGGTGGCCCGATCAGTTTCGCTGATCCCGAAAAACAAGTGAGCTTCGGTTTTGTCACCACGACTTCGGGCAGCCATTCGATGATTGATCCACGCCCACGCCGACTTTCATCCCTTGTCTATGCGGCGCTTTGAGAGGCAAGGGGCGGATCTGTTCATCTGAGGCTTTCAAGGGGGCGCAATACTGCCGAATGCAACGCAGCAAGTTTGTGGCAAGACACAAGTGGCTGATGGCAAACCGAAACCTTCCCCTCCCGGCCAACAATGAGTCATTGGCTTATGAACGAAGGCTGGTACAACGACGACATGATTTATTTATAAATAAATTCATACGCCTCGATATAAGAACCTATCTCGTTTGAATGAGCAGTCACCCACACTGCATTCATGCCTGTCTTTCTTTGATCGTTGAATTCCGACTGAGTGGTACAAAGCGCAACCCAGCGCTCAGTCTTTAAATCCTTAATCCGCAGACCCGCCTCACAACGACTGAACTTTCCAACGTAGGGCCCCGGAGTCACCAGCTCGTAAGGTGACGCATACTGAACAATGTCGCCGGGCAACAGGTACGTAACGACGTCATAACTGTGCAAGGACAAAATCAGACCCAGGCAAAAACCACCAAAAAAAGATTCTCCAACACGGTTCGGGTTTCTTACAGCCGGACGATAGTAGGTGGCCCTTGCAGCAAAAAAGAGTCCAACCAGACAACCAATGACTATATAGGTCGTCCACTCGGGAATCGATGGCATTAAAACCGTTCGCATTACAATGCGACCGGCCCAGAGCGTATAAGCAATCCATGCTCCAAATAACAGACACACCACCAACAACAAGGTTCTTTTCTTTGATTTGTTTTCAAATGAAGGATATTCCATTCCCTGCCTACTCTATTTTTAATTCCCGGGAAAAGCGCTTCGTGCTTCACGCCAACTTCCTTTACCCGATTGGCATGCCGGGCATATTAACGAATGAGCGTCATGGTGACCGATCTATTTACCCACGACTCACAGACATGGCCAGAGCGCCATCGGTTCTACCCATTAGCGCAAATTGTTCAACCGCCTCACATCCCTTATCCTCGTGGCCTTACCTGCCAGCGCCCGCCGGAGCCCCCCATGGACCTCGCCACCCTCACCCTCTTCCTCCCGGCCTGCTTCGCCCTGAACATGGCGCCAGGCCCGAACAACCTGCTGTCCGTGAGCAACTCCACCCGCTACGGCTACCGCACTTCGTGCCTGGCAGGCGTCGGGCGACTGCTGGCCTTTGCCGGGATGATCGCCCTCGCGTCCGCCGGGCTGGCGGTGGTGCTGCAAACCTCGGAGTTGCTGTTCTACGGGATCAAGATCGTGGGGGCGGCGTATCTATTTTATCTGGCGTACCAACTGTGGCGGTCCAATCCGCACGCGGAGGCTGAGTCGACGGCGCCCAAGGCGGGCTTGTGGGCCTTGGCGCGACAGGAGTTCCTGGTGGCCGCCGGCAATCCCAAGGCAATCTTGATATTTACCGCCTTCCTGCCGCAATTCGTCGACCCGGCACGTCCGATCACGCCGCAATTCGCCCTGCTGGGAGCGATGTTCCTGGCGCTGGAATGGTTCGCCATCAGCGCCTACGCCTATATGGGTTTGCATATGCGCCGCTGGTTCGCGCAGCCTCGGGGCAAGCGGATTTTCAACCGCTGCTGTGCGGGGTTGTTGTCGGCCGCCGCGACGGTATTGCTGATGGCGCGCAGGGCCTGAGCACTGCGAAAAACCGGCGAAAACGCTTACAATCGCCGTCTCACCGCAACTCAGGCAGGCCAGTTCGCCCATGGCGCTCGACCCCATCACCATACTGGTCCTCACCATCGCACTGGCAGGCGCCGCCGCGCTGTACCTGGCCGTCGAGTGGCGCAATGTCCGCGAGCCATCGCTGCTGTACTGGACCGCCGGTTTCGCCATCATCAGCGTGGGCAGCACCCTGGCGCTGTTGCGGGCCAGCGGCCTGCTGTTGATCGGCATCTGGTTCGCCAACGGGTTGCTGATCACCGCCCACTGGCTGTTCCTGCTGGGCGTTGCGCGTTTCACCCAGGTGCGCCTGTCTCGCGCCTGGTACCTGATGTTCGTGGCCTGGTTTGCCATGCTGCTGTTGCCGGAAGGACAGTCGTGGTCCAGGGCCATGCTGCTGGCCAACTCGCTGCTGGTTGCCCTGCCGACCCTGCGGGCCAGTTTCCTGTTGCGCCCCCATGGCCGTTCACTCAGCGTGGGCGCGGTGCAACTGCGCTATGTGCTGCTGGCCCACGGGCTGTTCTATCTGGCCAAGTCGCTGGTGGCGATCGTGCCGGGGACACTGATCGACCTGACGGCGTTTCGTGGCGAGATCATTCAGGTGTCGCTGGTGGAAGGCGCCATGGCGATCATGCTGATTGCATTGTCGATGACCGGCACCGAGCGCTACCGCCGTGAGGAACAGATTGCACGGTTGGCCGCCCGCGACCCGTTGACCGCGCTGTACAACCGCCGCGCCCTTGAAATGCGCGCGCCGAGCCTGCTGAGTGAGGTCTCGCAGGCCCGGCCAGGTGCCCTGCTGTTGATCGACATCGACAATTTCAAGCTGATCAACGACCTGTACGGCCATACCGCGGGCGACCGGTTGCTGGTGGCCCTGAGCGAGATGATTCGCGCGCAGTTGCCCGATGATTCGCTGGCGGCGCGGTTGGGTGGCGACGAGTTCGTGATCCTGCTTAATGACACCTCGAACGCGCGCATTGTCGCGCTGGGCAGCGCCCTGCGCGAACAGTTTCATCAGGCTGCCTCGCAGGCGTTCGCTACGCCCGAAGCGGTGACATTGAGCATCGGCGCCAGCCTGTTCGACACGCCACCCGCCAGCCTCGCGGCCTTGATCGAACAAGGCGACGCGGCGCTGTATGAATCCAAGCGTGGTGGACGCAACCGTATTCGTCTGGTGGACCGGACGGCGGTGGGCGCCGATTGACTCAATCGGTGCATCAACCTTTGAGCGCCGCTTCAATCCCCGCAATATCAATCCTGGTCATCCCCATCATCGCATCAAACGCCCGCTTGGCCGCTGCCGGGTCGGGATGGGTGATCGCCGCGCTCAGTACACGCGGGGTAATCTGCCATCTCACACCCCATTTATCCTGGCACCAGCCGCAGACGTTTTCCTGGCCGCCATGGCTGACAATCGCGTGCCACAAGCGGTCGGTTTCCGCCTGGTCGTCGGTGGCCACCTGGAACGAGAACGCCTCGTTGTGCTGCACGCCGGAGCCACCGTTCAGCCCCAGGCAAGGAATACCCATGACGGTGAATTCCACGGTCAACACATCGCCCTGTTTGCCCGCCGGATAATCCCCGGGGGCGTGATGGACCGCAGTCACTGCGCTGTCCGGGAAGGTCCTGGCGTAGAAGTTGGCAGCGTCCAGTGCACTGCCGTCGTACCAAAGGCACACCGTGTTTTTGTTGAGCATGAGTGTTCTCCAGCGTGGAGGTTCGGACTTGCAGTGTAGTACCGCTACCGACAAGAATGCGTTCGCGTCCTGACATGAACCCAAACGGTGCAGAGAATGAGTAATGGTGTAAGGATCGACCTGCGAATCATCCCGGTTCCGCGGTCCATCAGCCCCGAGGCCCAGGCGATGCTGCAACGCATGGTGAACGCCGATGGCGTGCCGCTGAACAGCCTGTACACCCTGCCCGCACCCGATGACCACGCTGGCTGGCGCCGCATGCAGGCCGCAGTTGCCCAACAGTACGCGGCGTCCCAGGCGGGACAGACGGCAGACCACGTTGAGACATTCACCGTGGAAGACGCCACCGTGTACCGGGCGACGCCGGCATACGGGGCCGAGTTCGCCTATATCGACCTGCACGGCGGCGCCCTGGTGTTCGGCGGCGGCGAAAACGCCCGCCTCGCCGCCGGCAAGCACGCCGACCTGCACAACCTGACCTGCTACGGCGTGGACTACCGCATGCCGCCTGACCATCCGTACCCGGCGGCACTCGATGACTGTATGGCCACCTACCGGCATGTGCTGAAGCACCACACCCCGGACAAGATCGTGATCGGCGGACGCTCGGCCGGAGGCAACCTCGCCGCTGCCATGGTGCTGCGCGCCCGCGACGAAGGCTTGCCGCTGCCGGCCGCGCTGGTATTGCTGTCACCTGAAGTGGACCTGACCGAATCGGGCGACAGCTTCCAGGTCAACCGCACCGTCGACGTGGTGTTGCCCAACCCGCTGATGAGCACCAACCTGCTGTACGCCGCTGGCGCGGATTTGTCTCACCCGTACCTGTCGCCGCTGTTCGGGGATTTCGCACCAGGCTTCCCGCCGACGTTCGTGCAAAGCGGCACCCGCGACCTGTTCCTGTCCAACGCCGTACGCCTGCACCGGGCGCTGCGCCGGGCCGAGGTACCGGTGGAACTGCACATCTTTGAAGCAATGCCCCACGGCGGTTTCATGGGCGCGCCGGAAGACGCAGAACTGTCGGCAGAGCAGGTGCGTTTCGTGCGCCACTGGCTGAACCGCGACTGATCGCCGTGAGTTGACACACCCTGTAATAATCCATAAAGATAAGCGCCTTCTTCAGGGTGTGTCCTCAATGTCTGCAACGACCTTCAACTTTTCCGTCATTGGCTTGATTGCCAAGGCGCAAGGTTGCGTTGCGCACGCCCTCAAATCGAAGAAACAGTCGCTCATGTGACCGGGGCGCGCTGTCCCGTCAGATGAGCTGACAGGACATTGAGCGCGAAGGCCCCCTCCTCTTGCTTACTTCCCTCTGCCCTTCTGACGGTGACGAAATCGGTCAACCATCAGGAGAAAGCGCATGTCATCGTTTCAAGGTATCTGGGTTCCCGTCGTTACACCGTTTCATAACGGCGCCATCGACTTCATCGGCTTGCGCCGCCTGGTCTGCCATCTGCTGGAACAAGGCGTGGCCGGGATCATGGTCTGTACCACCACCGGCGAAGCCGCAGCACTGAGCCGCCGTGAGCAGTTGGCGATGCTGGATGCCGTACTGGAACTGGTACCGCCGCAGCAGGTGGTAATGGGCCTGGCGGGGTATAACCAGATTGAGCTGCTGCAGTTCCAGAGTGAAATCCTGCAACGCCCGGTGGCCGGTTTGCTGGTACCGCCGCCGAGCTACATCCGCCCGTCCCAGGCGGGCCTTGAGGCGTTCTTCCGCACCGTGGCCGATGCGTCCAGTGTGCCGATCATTCTGTATGACATTCCCTACCGCACCGGTATCGCCTTCGAACAGGCGACGTTGCTGAACATCGTCGCCCATGAACGGATCGTCGCGATCAAGGATTGTGGCGGCAACCTGGCC
This sequence comes from Pseudomonas sp. SDO5522_S412, assembly GCF_054071215.1. Classification (NCBI taxonomy): domain Bacteria; kingdom Pseudomonadati; phylum Pseudomonadota; class Gammaproteobacteria; order Pseudomonadales; family Pseudomonadaceae; genus Pseudomonas; species Pseudomonas sp. SDO5522_S412. The sequence goes on from NZ_JBSVWQ010000044.1 coordinate 16,945, forward strand.
AATACCCTGGCGCTGCTGGCCAGCGGGAATGTGGATGTGTTGTGTGGCGAGGATGTGCAGATATTCAACGCGCTGTGCCTGGGAGCGACCGGCGCGATTGCCGCGTCGGCGCATGTGCGTACCGCGGATTTTGTGGCGCTGCATCGACAGGTTCGCGACAACCGGTTGCTGGCGGCTCGCGAGACGTTTTTCGGGCTGCTGCCGTTGATTCACACAATGTTCGTGGAGCCCAATCCGGCACCGGTGAAGGCCGCGCTGGCGATGGACGGTTTGATCGGCAGTGAGTTGCGGGCGCCGATGTTGGGGGCGAGTGAGACGGTGACAAATCGGTTGCAGCAAGTATTAGGCGTGCGGCAATGACCCGTGGCGAGGGAGCTTGCTCCCGCTGGGCTGCGCAGCAGCCCCAATTCAGGCACCGCGTTTTCGCCAGGTAAAATGGGGTGACCGGTTTTGGGGGCGCTTCGCACCCCAGCGGGAGCAAGCTCCCTCGCCACAGGGGGCGGGCTGACTCGTCGATACGAGGGCTTATCCTCTCGCCACCGCCAACCGATGCAACGTGATCTTGCGCACCTCCTGCTTGCTCACCTCGATGTGAGTCTTGAGCAGTTGCTGCGCCAGATCGCTGTGCCGTGCCGAGATCGCATCGAGGATGCTTGCGTGTTCCTCATAGGTCGCTGCGATACGTGATTGCTGAGTGAAATCCAGCCGCCGAATGATGCGGATTTTCTCGGTTATCTCGTAATGCATGCGCGCCATTTCAGCGTTGCCCGTGGCCTGCACCAACCCGCAGTGGAACTCCTCATCCAGCGCGCAGACGACCTGTGCGTCATCCAGACGCGCACTTTCGTCCACCCGCCAGATCGCTTCAAGCCGTTCAAGCCCCTGCTCCGCCATGCCACACAAGCGGCTGACGGCGGCCAACTCCAGCACGATTCTTACGTCGTAAAGCTCTTCGAAATAGTTGAAGTCGAACGGCCGCACCTGCCAGCCACTCCTGAAAAACACCTCCAGGTACCCTTCCCGCTCCAGCCGATACAGCGCCTGGCGCACCGGCGTGCGGCTGGCCTGCATGCGCTCGGCCACGTCGCCTTCGCTGAAGCGATCACCCGGCAGCAGGCGAAAGCCAAAGATGTCGTCCTTCACCTGCTGGTAGACCCGTTCCGCCAGGCTGTCCGGCCGTTCGCCGGGTTTTCTCATGGTTGAGAGCTGCATGCCTAGTTCCTGCTCGCCATGTACGCGCGCCAGCCGCCGAATTCGGTGATGTCGGTGGCGCCTGCCAGGGCCCAGGGCTCGCAGATAAACCCCTTCACGCTGCGCCCGTCCGCCAGGGTGAGGTTGCCGATGCCCAGCGGCGCGGGAATCTCCGCGACGAACTCACCAAAGCGTGCGACAGGCATGTCCCACAGCTCGACGATGATCGAGCGGCCCGAGTCATCCCTGGCCAGCCCCGGCTTGGGCGGAACCGTGCCCGGCAGTGCATGCAGGCGGTAGTTGCCCGCTGTCAGGGTTTGCTCCACCAGCACGGCGTTGCGGCTGGTCAGCTGGAAGTTCAGCGGCATCCCGGTGAGATGCGCCCCAACCACCGCCACCCGCACGCTGCCGGGCGCCTGTCGCACCGGTGCCGGTTGCGGCAGATTGCGTTGGGTAGCGCCCAGCGGAAGATCAAGGCCGGCCTGCCAACGCTTGCCCAGATGCGCCAGGGCGGCGTCGTGCCAGGCCGGCGCGATAAGGGTGATGCCGCACGGCAGGCCGTCGCTGCGCAGCCCGGCGGGCACGGCCAGTGCCGAGAGGTCGGCCAGGTTGGTGAAGTTGGTGTAGAAGCCAAACTGCGAGTTGTAGAGCACCGGCTCCACGGCCATTTCCGCCAGGGTGCGGATCGTCGGCGATGTCGGCACCAGCAAGGCGTCGAAACCGGCCAGGGTGTCGTTGATGCGGCGGCTCAGTTCGGCGCGCAGGTATTCGGCTTTATAGGCATCGCAGGCGCTGTACGTGTGGCCGTTTTCCACAATGCCACGCACCACCGGGTTGATCGCTTCGGCGTTGCTGGCGAGCATGCCTTCCAGTGCCACCGTGCGCTCCGCAACCCAGGAGCCGTAATAGAGCTGCTCGGCGAGTTGCTGAAACGGGCTGAAATCCACCGCCGTGATTTCGGCCCCGAGGGACTGGAACCTGAGCAGCGCCTGTTCAAATACGGCCTGGTTCTGCGCGTCGCCAAAAAACTCCAGGCTGGCCGGAACCGCCAGCTTGATCGTGGCGCCGACCGCTACAGGAGCAGTGTTGGGATTGACGCGTGAATAGGCGTCGCTGGCGTCGTAAGCAGCAGCGAGGCCCGCAACCGTCTCGGCATCTTCAACCGTCAGCGCAAACACCGAAATACAGTCCACGGTACGACAGGCCGGCACCAGTCCGGTGTTGGACAAGCGCCCCTTGGTCGGCTTCAACCCGACAATATTGTTGAAGCCCGCCGGCACCCGCCCGGAACCGGCGGTGTCGGTGCCCAGGGAAAACGCCACCAGCCCGCGGGCAACCACCGAGGCCGAACCCGAGCTGGAACCGCCGCTGACATAGTCCGGGTTAAAACTGTTGCCCACCGCGCCGTAGGGCGAGCGTGTACCGACCAGGCCGGTGGCGAACTGATCGAGGTTGGTCTTGCCCATCAGGATCGCCCCGGCCGCCCGCAGCCGGGTCACCACCGTGGCATCCGCCGCAGCGCGATAGGCAAACTCCGGACACGCCGCCGTGGTTTCCCAACCCGCCGCATCAATATTGTCCTTGATGGCAAACGGCACGCCATACAACGGCAACTGGTCGATATCGCCGTCGACCGCCGCAAGCCGCTCGGCCAACTGCGCCAGCTGGTCACGCAATTGCTGCGGTTGCACCTGGCTGATCCAGGCATTGTCCTCGGAGGGAAACGTGCTCGCCAGGGTCAACAGGATATCGGGAGTCAGCGCCTGGCTGCGGTAGGCAGCTTGCCATTCACCCAGGGTCCAGCCGAGTTGTTCGTTGCGCATTGAGGATTCCATCTTGTATCCAAGTTTGGATTTCTTTTAGCAATCCCTGGGCCAATCAGCTGCAAGCCAATGAATACGTGAGGTTGACAGAAAACCCGCCGATGGATCGCCTCCAGCCGTGCTCCGTCATGAAGCAGCAATGCGCCAAAAAAAGACATTCTGGCGGCCGCGCGGTTGCGAGCGGCCCGATACCGGCCTATGTTCGAAACCATGTTGTAAACGCTGCTGTCCATCCCATACGCCCTTTCCGTAGCCAGGTGACGACATGCCCACCGCTTCCCGCCCCGCCGTGCTCGAACTGATTGGCAATACCCCGCTGGTGCGGGTCAGCCGCTTCGATACCGGCCCGTGCACGCTGTTCCTCAAGCTTGAATCCCAGAACCCCGGCGGCTCCATCAAGGACCGCATTGGCCTGGCCATGATCGACGCCGCCGAGCGCGATGGCCGCCTGCGCCCCGGCGGCACCATCATCGAAGCCACCGCCGGCAATACCGGCCTCGGCCTGGCCCTGGTGGGACGCGCCAAAGGCTACCGGGTGGTGCTGGTGGTGCCGGACAAGATGTCCACTGAGAAAGTCTTGCACCTGAAAGCCATGGGCGCCGAGGTGCACATCACCCGCTCGGATGTCGGCAAGGGCCATCCCGAGTATTACCAGGATGTGGCGGCGCGACTGGCCAAGGACATTCCCGATTCGTTCTTCGCCGACCAGTTCAACAACCCGGCCAACCCCCTGGCCCATGAGACCAGCACCGCCCCGGAAATCTGGGCCCAGACCCAACATGACCTGGATGCCATCGTGGTTGGCGTCGGCTCGGCCGGCACCCTCACCGGCCTGACGCGCTTCTTCAAGCGCGTGCAACCTGACCTGGCCATGGTGCTGGCCGACCCGGTCGGCTCGGTGATGGCCGAGTACAGCCGCAGCGGCACCATGACCGAGCCCGGCTCGTGGGCCGTGGAAGGTATCGGCGAAGACTTCATCCCCTCGATCGCCGACCTCTCCAGCGTGCGCCACGCCTATTCCATCAGCGACGAAGAAAGCTTCGACCACGCCCGCCAACTGCTGCGGGCCGAAGGCATTCTCGGTGGCTCCTCCACCGGCACCCTGCTGGCCGCCGCCCTGCGTTATTGCCGCGAACAGACCGAGCCCAAACGCGTGGTCACCTTCGTCTGCGACACCGGCACGCGCTACCTGTCGAAGGTCTACAACGACCAATGGATGAACGACGCCGGCCTGCTGCAATACAAACACTACGGCGACCTGCGCGACCTGATCGCCCGTCGTTTCGAGGACGGCCGGGTGATCAGCGTCGGCCCCGACGACAGCCTGCTCACCGCCTTCCAGCGCATGCGCCTGGCCGACGTCTCACAGCTGCCGGTGCTGGTGGACGGCAAGCAACTGGTGGGGGTGCTCGACGAGTCGGATGTATTGCTCGGCCTGCATCAGAACGCCGCGCACTTTTCCATGACCGTGGGCAGCGCCATGACCAACGCCCTTCACACCCTCGCACCCAGCGCCAGCCTTGCACAATTGCAGGCCGAGCTGGATCGCGGGCTGGTGGCAATCATTGCCGACGCCTCGGGCTTTCACGGCCTGATCACCCGCGTCGACCTGCTCAATCACCTACGGAGATCCCTTGCATGACCCAGCACGATAAAAGCGCCTTCGCCACCCGCGTGATCCATGCCGGGCAATCCCCGGACCCGACCACCGGGGCGCTGATGCCGCCGATCTACGCCAACTCCACCTACCTGCAGGACAGCCCCGGCGTTCACAAGGGCTTCGACTACGGGCGCTCCCACAACCCGACGCGCTTCGCCCTGGAGCGCTGCGTGGCCGACCTGGAAGGCGGCACCCAGGCGTTCGCGTTCGCCTCCGGGCTGGCGGCGATTTCCACCGTGCTGGAACTGCTCGACGCCGGTTCCCACGTGGTTTCCGGCAATGATTTGTACGGCGGCACCTTCCGCCTGTTCGACAAAGTGCGCCAGCGCAGCGCCGGGCATCGCTTCAGCTTCGTAGACCTGACCGACCTGTCGGCCTTCGAAGCCGCGCTGCAGGACGACACGCGGATGGTCTGGGTCGAAACCCCGAGCAACCCGCTGCTGAGCCTGACCGACCTCAGTGCCATCTCCCGCATCTGCAAGGCCCGGGGCATCATCTGCGTGGCCGACAACACCTTCGCCAGCCCCTGGATCCAGCGCCCGCTGGAGCTGGGTTTCGACATCGTGGTGCACTCCACCACCAAGTACCTCAACGGCCACTCCGATGTAATCGGCGGCATTGCGGTGGTGGGCCAGAATCCTGAACTGGCCGAGCGCCTGGGCTTCCTGCAAAACTCCGTGGGCGCGATTGCCGGGCCGTTCGACGCATTCCTGACCTTGCGCGGGGTGAAGACCCTGGCGCTGCGCATGGAGCGCCATTGCAGCAATGCGCTGGAACTGGCGACGTGGCTGGAGCAACAGCCGCAAGTGGCGCGGGTTTATTACCCAGGCCTGGCATCACACCCGCAGCATGAGCTGGCACGCCGGCAGATGCGCGGGTTTGGCGGGATGATTTCGGTGGACCTGAAAAGCGACCTGGCAGGAGCGACACGCTTCCTGGAAAACGTGAAGATCTTTGCGTTGGCTGAAAGCCTGGGGGGCGTTGAAAGTCTGATCGAGCACCCGGCGATCATGACCCATGCGAGCATCCCGGCAGCGACCCGGGCGCAGCTGGGGATTGGTGATGGGTTGGTGCGGTTGTCGGTGGGGGTTGAGGATGTGGAAGACCTGCGGGCGGATCTGGCGCAGGCGTTGGCAAAAATCTAACGCGCAATCTGCCGGAGCGAGCATGCCCGCTCCGGCAACACCTTAAATAGCGTAATTGACCTCAACCATTCGCCCGGTCTTGATGGACTCCAGCGCACAGTCCGCCAAGTGCAACGCATACAGCCCATCGCGCATGTTGGTGGGCAGCGCGCGCCCCGCGCTCAGTGCCTGGATAAACTGCCCCAACTCATTGCGGTAGGCATCCGCATAACGCTCCAGGAAGAAATGCTGCAACGGCTCCAACGCCTCGGTGTGCTCGTGGTTCCAATGGCGCAAGGTGCTGGGTCGATGGTTATCCGTGAGCAGCACCCCCTTGGCCCCGGATACCTCAAGTCGCTGGTCATACCCGTAGACCGCCTCCCGACAGCAGTTGATATGGCACTGTTTCCCGGATGCGGTGCGCAGTAGCACCATCACGCTGTCGAAGTCGTCAATCTGCGCCAGGCTCGGGTCTACCAGCCGGCTGGCTATCGCGCCGACTTCAATGGGCTCTTCACCCAGCAGGTGCCGCGCCATGTCGAAGTCATGAATGGTCATGTCCCGCAGGATGCCGCCGGAATGTGCCAGGTAATCCCGTGGCGCCAACCCCGGGTCGCGGCTGGTGATGATCACCTGCCGCACAGCACCAATTTGCCCCGCGTCGATGGCCTGGCGCAGGCGCAGCGTGTCGGGATCGAAGCGGCGGTTGAAGCCCAGCATGACTTTACCGCCCTCGCGCTCCACAGCTTGCGCCGCCGCCCGCGCCTTGGCGAAATTCAGGTCAATGGGCTTCTCGCACAGCACGGCCTTGCCCTGGGACACGGCCGCCAGCAGCAAATCGATATGAGTGTCGGTGGGTGTGCCAATCACCACCGCGTCGATATCGTCCCGACTTAGCACTGCTGCGCAGTCATAGGCCGCCTCGCAACCCAGCTGCGCAGCCAAGCCATCGACGCCCTCCCGCCAGGGGTCGGCGACCACCACCAGAGTGGCATCAGGATGGGCCGCGACATTGGCCGCGTGAATGTTGGCGATGCGCCCTGCACCAAGGACAGCGATACGTAGCATGGTCGAACTCCTGGGATTGTTATTGGGTGTGGAGATTCAGTCCGGCAGGTTGAACGGTGTGACGATCTGTACCTGTGACGGCGCAATCGGCCCAGCCTTCCACAGCCGATGAAATTGCAGGATGTGCAGAAACACATGGCGCGCATCGATCTGCAGGTTGTGATCGATAATCGCGGCGACTTTTTCTTCAGCCAACAGCTGGCGATTCTCTTCGTCGAGGTCGTGAGCAATAAACACGTCCAACGGGCGATCCAGAGCCGCGAAGGCGTCGACAATTGCGCGGTTGCCACCGCCGACGCTGTACACCGCCTTCAGTTCGGGATGCTGCTTCAACGCATCGGTGACCCGGGCAAACGTTCGGTCATACACGCCGTACCCACCGCTGATATCCAGTACCCGCAGGTGCGTCGCACGGCCGCGCAGCCACATGCGAAAGCCCATTTCGCGTTCTTCCTCGCCCCGGAACAATTCGCTGCCAATCACCACCGCCACTTCCTGGGGTTGGGGTGACAGCCAGCGGGACAGGAGGTACGCGGCGGTTTGTCCGGCGGTGCGGTTATCCATGCCTACGTAGCCGATGCGCTCGCTGTGGGGCAGATCGGTGACCAGGGTCACCACCGGAATACCTGCGGCCGCCAGGTGCTTGACCGCCAGATTCACCGCCGGCTCGTCCGCGGCCTTGAGCACCACACCCTGGCTGCCGGTCTCGAGGCAGCGCAGCAATTGGTCGTGCATCGCCTGAGGCTCGATTTCTTCGAACACATGAAACCGCGGGGCGATACGAAACGGTGCCAGGCTGCACAGTTGGGCGGTGATGGCGGCCTGCACCGCCGCACTGAAGCGCTTGGGCGTGTGCATGATCACATCGACATGAAAGGTACGGCCTACTGCCAGGCCATTTTTTTCCTGGGATTCCAGCTCATCCAGAGCCTGTTCGATACGCCGCCGGGTTTGGGCGTGCACGCTGCCGCGCTCATGCAAGACGCGATCGACTGTCGCCTTGCTGACGCCCGCCTGGGTGGCCAGTTGCTTGATGGAAAAGTGTTTAGCGCGTTCGAGCATGCTGTTGGACCTGAGGTCTTTTTGAGGTCTTTTTGAGACTCGTTGAGGTGACCGCAATGCTAGTCTCAGTTTTGCCCGGCGTCGAGCCCAGCCTTCAAAACAACAAAAACCCAGGAGACCCCGATGCCTTCAACCGACCTCAGCCATACCTTCAAAGGCCAATACTTTGTCGTCACCGGCAGCACCCAGGGATTGGGGGCTGCCGTCGCCCATACCCTGGCGCGGCGCGGTGCTGCCGGCCTGATCATCTGCGGACGCCGTCCGGACCAGGGCCAGGAGCAAGTACGGCAGTTGGCAGCGCTCGATTGCCGCGCGGTGTTTGTCCAGGCGGACCTGGAACAGATTGGCGACTGCCGCGCCGTGATCGAGGCGGCCCGTGCCCACTTCGGCACCCTCCACGGGCTGATCAACTGCGCCGGGATGTCGGATCGCGGCACCATTCTCGACACCTCCCCCGAACTGTTTGATCGACTATTTGCGGTCAATGTGAGGGCGCCGTTTTTCCTGATGCAGGAAGCCTTGAAGCTGATGATCAGCCAGAGGGTTGAAGGTGCAGTGGTCAATATCCAGAGTGTCACCGGCCACGGCGGGCAATCGTTCTTGAGTGCCTACGCGGCGTCCAAGGGCGCTCTCGCGATTCTGACCAAAAACGTGGCGTTCAGCGCCCTGCGCAACCGGATTCGGGTCAACGGCTTGAACATCGGCTGGATGGACACACCGCACGAGGATGAAATCCAGCGGCACTACCACGGTGCCGGGGATGCCTGGTTGGAAGCCGCCGAAGCCGCACAGCCCTTCGGCCGCCTGCTCAAACCTGAAGAGGTGGCCCGGAGCGTGGCATTTCTATTGTCACGCGAGTCGGGAATGATGACCGGCACGGTGATCGACCTCGAGCAAGGCGTCATCGGCTGTGGCGACGGCGGCACCCCACGCCCCGATCAGGCCTTGAGCCTGGTGGAGGGTGCGTGATGCCTGCCTTTGTCAGCGCCGATGCGGTGCAACTGGAAGATTTTCACTCGATCTGTGCCCAGCAGGCGGCTGCCGAGGACTACCCGCACTGCGCCGAAGTGTGCAGCAACATCCCGATCTATCAGGCCCAGGCACTGCGCAACGGCGATCGTCACGCCGTGCTGGACGAACTGCATCGCCTGTTCAGCCAGGGGCCGGGAGTGATGGTGGTGCGCCAGGGCTACGCCGACCTGGACGTGGTCGACCGTCACAGCCAGGTATTCGAAGCGATCTTTGCCCAAGAGGCTGCGCAAGGTGTGGCCGCCGACCACTTCGCCAAGGCCGGCAGTAACGGACGTATCTGGAACTCATTACAGAAGGCCGCACTGCAGTCGCCGGCATCCTTTGTCGAATATTACGCCAACCCACTGCTGGGGTTGATCGCACAAGCCTGGCTCGGCCCGGGCTACCAAGTCACGGCCCAGGTCAACGTGGTGCACCCCGGTGGCCAAGCCCAGCAACCGCACCGTGATTATCACCTCGGGTTCCAGACCATCGACGTGGTGGAGCGCTTTCCGTTGCCCCTGCACACGCTGTCCCAATACCTCACGCTGCAAGGGGCCGTGGCCCACAGCGACATGCCCCTGGAAACCGGCCCGACCCAACTGCTGCCGTTTTCCCAGCAATACCCACTGGGCTACCTGGCCTGGAGGCGCACTGAATTCATCGAGTACTTCCAGCAGCATGCCGTGCAATTGCCGCTGAACAAAGGTGACCTGCTGTTCTTCAACCCGGCCCTGTTTCACGCCGCTGGCACCAATCGCACACCGGACCGCCAGCGCATGGCCAACCTGCTGCAAATCTCCTCGGCGTTCGGCAAAACGATGGAGGCTGTGGACCGCGACCGGATGATGCTGGCGCTGTACCCCTGCCTGTTGGAGCGCCTGGCGGACAACGTCATGGATGGCGAGGCGCTGCACGCGGTGATCGCCTGCACCGCCGATGGCTATTCCTTTCCCACCAACCTGGATACCGACCCACCCTTACAGGGCCTGGCTCCGCAAACCGGGCAGCAACTGATGTTGCAGGCACTGAACGAACGCTGGCCCTGCGAGACCTTTGCCGAACGCGTTGCGCAACTACACGCCAAACGCCAAGGCTGAGGAATGTTTTCAACGTCTTTCAAAACAACAAAAAAACGGACTGACACCATGAAAAAACAGCTGCTGACCTTGCTCCTGACCCTCATCGTTACCCCGCTAGCCCTCGCCGAGACACGCATCGGCGTCAGCATCGCCCAGGTGGACGACGTGTTCCTCGCCCAGATGCGTGACTACATGGCGGCCCACGCCAGGGACCTCACCGACGTGACCCTGCAATTCGAAGACGCCCAAGGCGATGTGGTGCGCCAACTGAACCAGGTGCAGAGCTTTTCTGCCCAAGGCATGGACGCGATTATCGTCAACGCGGTCGACACCGCCGCTACCCAGAAAATGACTGTGAATGCCCAGCAGGCGGGTATCCCGCTGGTGTACGTCAACCGTCGCCCGGACATCCCCGGCTTACCGGCCGGGGTGGGTTATGTCGGCTCGGACGAGATCAAAGCGGGCGAGATTCAGATGCGCTACCTCGCGGAAAAAATGAACGGCAAGGGCAACCTCGCAATCATGCTCGGCTTGCTCTCCAACAACGCCACCCACAACCGCACACAGGGCGTGAAAAACGTACTGAAGGATTACCCCAACATCCATATCGTCGAAGAACAAAGCGCCGACTGGCAGCGCAGCAAGGCCATGGACCTGATGAACAACTGGATCGTCTCGGGCAAGAAAATCGACGCCGTGGCGGCCAATGCCGATGAAATGGCTATCGGTGCCGCGATGGCGATTACCCAGGCCGGCATGCACCCTGGCAAGGACATCCTGGTGGGCGGCAGCGACGGCGGCCCCGCCGGCCTGGATGCGATCAAAAAAGATCTATTGGTAGTCACGGCCTATCAGGACAACAAGGGCCAGGCCGTCGGCTCGATTGACCTGGCGCTGAAGATGATCAGGAAGCAGCCCTACACGGCGGAGCTGACCATTCCCTATCAACAGATCACCAAGGACAACTATCAGGCCTTTCTCACCCCTTGATTGTTATCAGCCCAGCGCCAAGCAGACCGGCCAGCCCCGACAAACAGAGCACTCCCACTCCATAAGCGAGGGTGCGCCAGGGCTGGCGGCCGCTCAGATACATCACCGTATGCATCACACGGGCAGCGGTGAACAGACAGAACAACCCCGCGGTAGCGGTGCCTGGCGTTTCCATCGCCAGGCACAGGCCACCCAAAATGAAGAACAACGGAATATTTTCCAGATCATTGGCCCAAGCCTTTTCGGCCCGGGAGACTTGCGGTAACTCCTCTGGATTCGCATCGCGATGGAAGAAAGCTGCATCCTCGTGGTTAGTGAATGCACGGAATCTGAGTCGAAAGAAACCCTGGTAACAGGAGATCGCCAGCATCTTCAAGAACAGCACCAGTACGCACAACGCATAAACCTCCATCACCGGCCCCCTGAAGGTTCGCGGAACCCGTTGACCACGATATACAGCAGCGGACCGATGGATACGAAAACCGCCGTTACCAGTAAATAGGGCAACACCGACGCCAGGGATTTGCCCCTGGCCCGCGCATCCCGGTACATCCATACGCCCGCCAAGGCCGCCATCAGATACAAATCAATCACCACCTGGGCAGTATCCGGCCTCGATATCAATTCACGTCCGAACGCCATGAGCGATTGTTCGGCGATCAGCATCGTGATCAATGTGTACAGGGCAAAAGCCAACAGCCCGGCCAGGGCAATCCAGGGTCTGCGCATGTTCTCCTCCTTGGAGACAACGGTTCGGGAAGCTGCACATTAGTGATAACGTCGTTCCCCTCTCAATGACCTCGAAGGTCATCGACACCACCGACCCGCACGGCCAGAGTCAACCCATGAGCAGCCAACCTTTCCCCCGCGCCAACCCCGACACTACCGCCGGCACGCAACTGCGCGTGCTGCGTCGGCACGCCAGATTGAGCCAGCTGGAACTGGCGCTGATCACCGGGGTTTCCCAACGCCACCTGAGCTGCATCGAGACCGGGCGCGCCAAGCCGAGCCCGGGCACCTTGCATAATTTGCTGATGGCGCTGGAGGTTCCGCTGGAGCAATGCAACAGCGTGTTCCTCGCTGCCGGCTTCGCCCCGCGCTATGAGGCAACCCCGCTCTCCTCGCCCTCCATGGAGGCTATTCGCGAGGCAATCAGCCATGTGCTCCACGCGAACAATCCTGCACCGGCGATCGTGCTGGGCAGCCACTGGGAAGTGCTCGCCGCCAACGCCAGTACCCAGGTGCTGTTCGAGCTGGTGGGGATCAAACCGGAGGCGGCTGATGGGCTGAATTTGCTGGTCACCCTGCTACAGCCTGGCGGCCTGGGTGATCATTTGATCAACGCTGACGAAATCCGCACCATCGCCTGGCAACGGGCGACGCGCGAGGCGTTGGGCAACTCCGAACTTGCCAGGCTTCTGGACAGCCTGCCGGCCCCGCAAAGTACCGAAGCCTTGGTCAATGAACCGCCGCCACTGGTGCTGACACGCGTCAACTCCCGTGAAGGTGAGCTGAACTTCATGTCGACCTTCACCACCTTCGGCATGCCTCAGGACATCACGGTAACGTCGTTGCGCATCGAGCATTTGATTCCGGCGGATGCGCAGACGTGGCAGGTGATGACCGCGGCGTATGAGCGGTCATTGGTGAGGTAGAAAGCCGCGGCGGGGCCATTAGTTATTTGTCGTATTTTGCCCGCCATAGCTATTGGCGCGGCTCTTGGAGGAGGAGCCGTTGCTGTATTGGGTGTCTTGCCCGCCGTAGCTATTGGAGCGGCTCTTGGCTGAGGTGCCGTCGCTGTATTGAGTGTCTTGCCCACCATAGCTGTTGGAACGGGTCTTGGCCGAGGTGCCGTCGCCGTATTGGATATCCTGCCCGCCATAACTATTGGAGCGGCTCTTGGAGGAAGTACCATCGCTGTATTGGGTGTCTTGCCCACCGTAGCTATTGGCGCGACTCTTGGAAGAGGTGCCATTGTCGTATTCGCAATCGGACCCACCATAACTGTTCGCCCTGCACGTCTCGGCAACCGCTTGGTAAAGCGGCGCAGCCAACAAAACCGTGCCCAGCAAAACGACCTTAAGCTTCATGTTAATTCCTTGTAGAGGTGGCGATACGCTATTACAGACTGGAGATTCTGAACTTAGTTTCCAACGTTCTGAAATGCGCTCGCGCGAGCCGACGTGGCAACCCTTTGCCAGCCCCGGCAACTCCTGGCCTGCGCCCTGCCCCGGCAATACCACCCAGCCCGCGCCGCACAAGGCATGCAGCACATGGCCCGGGTTTTGCTCTGTTGCTGCTACCAATAAGGGAGCGGCACCATGATAGGAAGCACGACAAGTCTGTTAGCGCTGGGACAGAAGACTTTTACACAATCCATGGAAAACGGCACCCTGCGGGCCGGGAGGATTGAAGTCACCAACGCCACGCCCGAGATCAAGACCAAGCTGGAAGCCAGCTATCAGGAGCAAGTGCGCTCGACCGCGCAAACCGTTGCCACCGCCAGGGCCAACCCTTCATGGGCGACCTTCGACGATAAAGGCAACGCCGTCGAACTGCCCGATGTTCAGTCACTCAGCAAAAGCGACGCCACCCATGTGGCCAACGGTCTTCAGTACCTGCTCGATATCGGGCGCCTGGACGGCAAGACTGTCACCGCGAAAAATGGCGACCAGTCGACCGATAACATCGCGGTCTACAAAGACTGGCTCCAGGCCCACATCGGCGTTGATGTACAGGCCTGAGACGGTTCACACCATCGGCACGGCAATCAGCAAGATCGCCGTGCCATGGGTGGCCGTCGCCGCCACCACACCGTAGCGCATCCGCACCAGCCCGCAGGCCAGGCCTTCAATCAGGGTAAAGGCCAACACTGGCCAGCCCAGTTGCGTCACGCTCAACGCCAGAAATGAATGGCACGCGGCGAACGCCAACCCGCTGAGCAACGCCGCACGCAGCGGCGTAACGTGCTGTTCGAGATAACCCTGCAAGAAGCCGCGAAACAATACCTCTTCCAGCGCATTGGCGCAGTAGGCAAGCACTAGCATGCCCATCAGCCAGGCCCAGTAAACCGGCTCAATGCCTTGATACAGCCGCAATGGCAGGCCGATCAGACACCCGGCCCCGAGGCCCAGCGCCAGGCCCGCCCAACGATTGCCCTTGAACAGCACCGTCAGTTGCCACAACTCCGGTGCCAGGCGCGCGAGCAGCGCAATCAGCCCAAGGGATAACCCGCCCAGCGCGGCCAGCACCCACGGGTTGGCCGTGAACTCGATCTGCACCTCGCGGCTCAGCGACCACATGCCCAGTGGCGTCATCGCATCGCGCATCAGCACAAAGGCCAGCAGCAGGATAACGATGCGCAAGCCCGGCAATGTTTTCGGCGTGAGACCGAACCACAGGCCAAACAGGATCAGTCCCGGGAGCAGGTATATTCCATAGTGGACCAGTACCGCAAACGCCTCGGCGATCACCCGGTTTCAGTCCCGTGCCACGGCGATCATGTCGATTTCCACGGCCGCGCCCTTGGGCAATTGCTGCACGCCCACCGAGGTGCGCGTATGGGATCCTGCGGCCCCCAGGATCTCGTTCAACAGGTCCGACGCACCGTTGGCCACTTCGCTTTGCTGGTCGAAGTCATCCGCGCTGCGCACGTACACATTGATCTTGAGGATCGCCTTGACCTGGTCCAGCGAACCCAGTGCCTGCTTGAGCAACCCCAGGCAACGCAGTGCGCTGACGCCCGCGGCAATCTGTGCGTCGGCCAGGCTGAGGCTTTCGCCGACCTTGCCTGGCAACACGATGGCGTCACCCACCCGCGGAATCTGGCCGCTGATGTAGACGTGATTGCCGTCCCTCAGCAGCGGCGTGTAGTTGCCGCCGATCTTGAACTCGTTGAGTTGATAACCCAGGCGCACCATGGCCGCCGCGTACTTTTGATCCGGTGTCATTTTTTTGTTTTCCTCAGTCGTTGCGAATCCACGCCATGAAATCGCCGGCCACAGCATAGCCATGTGCCATTTCCACGGGAAGTGCCGACCGCTATTTCGCAAGTGATACGACAACCAATACTGGCAAACAGCGCTTATCTTCTAGCCAAGAACAAATTTCACTTTCCTTGATCCCGGTAAATACGGCATGGTTGTACGACGACTTAAAAACACAATCCGAGTCGTCCTGGTACCCACAACAACAAGGAAACACCCATGCAAAACGTCAAGGTTCTGATTGGTTTTCTGTGCCTGTTCAGCGGTTACGCGGCCGCCGCGCCCGCCGCAAGTGACAAGGATGTAGCCGCTGCGGTCGATCATCTGACCCAGGCCATGTTGCACAAGGACATCCCGCAACTGCAGGCCCTCACCGCGAACAACCTCACCTACGGCCATTCCAGCGGCAAGGTCCAGAACAAGCAGGAATTTATCGCCGACATTGAAACCGGCAGAAGTGGTTTCAAGACCCTGGAAATGCAGAAACAGACCATCACCCTCAATGGCGACACCGCCCTGGTGCGCAACCACTTTTCCGCACAGGCGGTGAACAGTGGCGTCGAGGTGCCCACCGAAATTGAAAACTTCCAGGTCTGGCAGAAGCAGAAAGGCAAATGGCTGCTGATCGGGCGCCAGGCCTACAAGTTCTGAGTCCCGCCTGGATCGTTCCCACGCTCTGCGTGGGAATGCATCCGGTGACGCTCTGCGTCACTATCGCGCAAATCTACAGCGGGACGCGGAGCGTCCAAGGCGGCGTTCCCACGCAGAGCGTGGGAACGATCCGGCCCCCTAGTACGCCTCCACCGCCCAGCGCACTTTCACCAACGCCTCGCGCAGCACCTCCCGGTCCACCGACCCCAGCGCCACTCGCAAGGCATGGGGCACGTGGGCCGAGACGGCAAACGGCTCGGCCGTGGACACCGAGATATTTTCCCGTGCCAGCGCCATGGTGATCTGATCGGCGCGGGCATCTTCCGGCAACGGCAACCACAAGAAATACGAAGACGGATGGCGGATAACATTCAAGCCCGCCAACACCTCATCGGCCACCGCCTGGCGCGCCTGGGCGTCCTTACGTTTTTGCGCTTCAAGCTGCAGCACCGTGCCGTCGTCGATCCACGCGGCAGCCACCGCAGTCATCACCCCCGGAGTGTTCCAGGTGGTGGCCATGACCGTACGTTCCAGCGCCGCCATCCACGGCAACGGCGCAGCAACGTAACCCACCCGCAGGCCGGTGGCGACGCTCTTGGACAGCCCCGACACGTAAACCGTGCGTTCCGGCGCCAGTTCGGCCACGGGCGGTGGCGCGTCCTCGGCTAAAAACGCGTAGGCAGCATCCTCGATCAGGATCAGGTCATGCCGACGGGCAATCGCCACCAGGTGCTCGCGCTGCTCCCTGCTCATCACCCAACCCAACGGGTTATGCAGGGTCGGCATGCTGTACGCGGCGCGTACCGGGCGCCGGGCGCAGAGTTGTTCAAGAAAGGCCAAGTCGGGGCCCGTCGCGGTCACCGGGATCGCGACGATTTCCAGGTGCAGCGTCTCGGCCAGCACCTTGAACCCGGAATAGGTCAACGCATCCACCGCCACCACATCGCCGGGCCTGAGCAGCGACATCATGGTCACCGCCAGCCCATGCTGGGCACCGCTGACGATCAGCACCTGCTCGGCCTGCACCGTCAACCCACGACTCAGCAGATGACGCGCCACCGCTGCCCGCTCATGCAGCCGACCGGCGTGAGGCTGATAGCGCAGCAGCGCCGCCAGGTCGCCGGACAACGCCAACTGACGCAATGCGGTGCGCAGCAGGTCGGTCTGGCCCGGCAGCGACGGGTAGTTGAAGTTGAGATCGATCATGCCCGCCGCCACCGCGATCTGGCCGACGCCCTGCCCCGGCGACAACGCGATTTCCCGCACAAAGGTTCCGCGCCCGGTTTCACCACTGACCAGGCCCATGGCCTCAAGCTCGGTGTACACCCGGCTGGCGGTGACCAGCGCCAGGCCATGGCTGGCGGCCAACTGGCGGTGCGTCGGCAACCGGGTGCCCGCCGCCAGCGCGCCCGAACGGATATCCCGGGCGAAGGTGTCCACCAATGTCTTGTAGCGGGCGCGGGGCATAGGCGATGTATCCATGACAATTTTTTGATTGTCTTGATAGTGAATCATAGGATGCGCAGGACGCAACTTATCCCTATCGAGCCCTACACCCATGGAACGAACCACCCACCTCAACACCCGGGAAAACAACGCCAGCGGCTGGATCAACGGTTTGATCGGCGTGGTGATCTTCAGCGGCTCGCTGCCGGCCACGCGCCTGGCGGTGCTGGAGTTCGATCCGGTATTCCTGACCGTCGCCCGCGCCACCATCGCCGCCCTGCTCGGCCTGTGCCTGCTGTGGCTGTTCAAGGAAAAAACCCCGGCCCGCAGTCAGTTGCTGCCCCTGGCAATCGTCGCGCTGGGCGTGGTGATCGGCTTTCCTTTGCTCACCGCACTGGCCTTGCAGTACGTCACCAGTGCCCATTCCATCGTATTTGTCGGCCTGCTGCCGTTAGCCACTGCGGTCTTCGGCGTATGGCGCGGCGGCGAGCGGCCCAAGTTGGTGTTCTGGCTGTTTTCGATCCTGGGCAGCCTGCTGGTGGTGGGCTACGCGGTTGCCCAAGGCCTGAGCGCCGCGCCCGCCGGGGATTTGCTGATGCTGTTGGCAATCCTGGTGTGCGGCCTCGGTTATGCCGAAGGGGCCAGGCTCTCACGCACCCTGGGCGGCTGGCAGGTGATCTGCTGGGCGCTGGTGATCGCGCTGCCGATTGTGGCCCCGCTGACGGCGATCCTCGCCCCGGGCACTTTCGTGAGCATCAGCCTGCCGGCCTGGCTGAGCCTGGCCTATGTGTCGCTGTTCAGCATGCTGATCGGGTTTGTGTTCTGGTACCGCGGGCTGGCCCAGGGCGGCATTGCCGCCGTCGGGCAATTGCAGTTGCTGCAACCGTTTTTCGGCCTGGCACTGGCGGCCACGCTGCTGCATGAGCAGGTGAGCCTGGGCATGCTGGGGGTGACCGTCGCGGTGATTGCGTGCGTGGCGGGGGCCAAGAAGTTCGCCCGCTGACCATCAGCGCTCAGGCGCAACCATCTTGAACTTGATGACAATCGCATTGGACACCACGCTGTCCGCCCACTCCCCCGCGCCGATCCTGAAGTCATCGCGCTTGAGCACGAATTCGCCGTCGAATATGCCAATGCCGCTCTGCTCCTTGAGGGCCACCTTGACCTCCACCGGCCGGGTCTGGCCCTTGAGGGTCAGGTTGCCGCTGAACAGGTAACGGTTGTCGCCCAGGTCAGTGATGTGGGTCGAGGTGAAGGTGCCCACCGGGTAGGTCGTCATGTCGAACCAGCCGGGCTTGGGCAGCTCGGTGTTGGCGTCGTCGCTGCCGGCATTGATGCTCGGCAGCTGGATGGTCAGTACGGTGCTGGCGGCAGCCGGGTTTTGCGTGTCGAAATTCAGGGTCGCCGAATAGGTGCCAAACGTGCCGTACACCTCTTGGCCCATCTGGTCATAGGTGAAGCTGATGGTGCTGGCCGTCGGATTCACGTCGGTGTATTCCACGGCGTACGCGTTGGACAAGGTGGCGAAGGCAAGGAAGACCGCTGGCAATCGAGATTTCATGGGATTCTCAACCGGGAATGAACACGCTGTGCACTGCTAACAGCGTAGGCGCTGGATTTATTCACGCGCCTGGCATTAGGCTCGTGCCTCGACGGAACCCAAACAACAAGGAGCCACGATGCCCGCGCTTTCCCTGCAAGACACCACCGCCCCCGAAGGCGTCTGTTATGGCTGCGGCAGCAGCAACCCCCACGGCCTGCACATCAAGAGCCGCTGGGACGCCGACGGCATCCACGTGATCGCCGAGCACCAGCCCGACGCCCGATACAGCGGCTGGCCAGACCTGGTCTATGGCGGTCTGATCGCGATGCTGGTGGACTGCCACTCGAACTGGACCGCCATGGCCTACCACTACCGGGCCGAGCAACGCGAACCCGGCAGCCTGCCGCGTATCGACTGCGTCACCGGCAACCTGGGAATCAAATTCATCAAGCCGACACCCATGGGCGTGCCGCTGACCTTGCGCGCGAAAGTCGAAGGTGACGTGGGGCGCAAAAGCCGCGTGGTGTGCGAGGTGTACGCCGATGGCGTGCTGACGGCGATTGGCGATTCGGTCTTCGTACGGGTCGACACCGGGCAACTGGCCGCCGCGGCCCATGGCCGGGAAGCCTGATACTGGTCTACATTCAGTCCCACCGCTAATCGAGGACGCTACCGATGACTCGTCTGACCGCCAAAGACTTCGCCCCTGAACTGCTGGAGCTTTACGACGGCTACGCCCACGGCAAGATCAACCGCCGGGAATTTCTCGACCGCGCAGCACTGTTCACCTTCGGCGGGCTGACGGCCTCCGCCCTGCTCGCCGCCCTGAGCCCCAACTACGCCCTGGCCGAGCAGGTGAAATTCACCGACCCGGATATCGTCGCCGACTACATCACCTACCCGTCACCCAAGGGCAACGGCACGGTGCGCGGCTACCTGGTGCGCCCGGCCAAGGCCAGCGGCAAGGTGCCGGCGGTGGTGGTGGTGCATGAAAACCGGGGGTTGAACCCGTATATCGAAGACGTCGCCCGTCGGTTGGCCAAGGCCGGATTCATTGCCCTGGCGCCGGATGGCCTGACCTCGGTGGGCGGCTATCCCGGCAATGATGAGAAAGGTGTGGAGTTGCAACAGAAAGTCGATCCCGAGAAGCTGATGAACGACTTTTTCGCGGCCATCGAATGGTTGATGCACCACGATGCAAGCACCGGCAAGGTGGGCATTACCGGGTTCTGTTATGGCGGCGGCGTGACGAATGCGGCGGCCGTGGCTTATCCGGAGCTGGGTGCGGCGGTGTCGTTTTATGGGCGCCAGCCGGAAGCCAAGGATGTGCCACGGATCAAGGCACCGATCATGTTGCATTACGGTGAGCTGGATACGCGGATCAATGAGGGCTGGCCGGCGTATGAGAAAGCGTTGAAGGCGGCCGGCACGACCTATGAGGCGTTTATCTACAAGGGCGCCAACCACGGCTTCCACAATGATTCGACGCCGAGGTATGACGAGGCGGCGGCGAATCTGGCGTGGGAGCGGACGTTGGGCTGGTTCAAGAAATACCTGGTGTAACCCGCCCTCCAAAACACCACCCAACTCATGTGGGAGCGGGCTTGCTCGCGAACGCGGTGTGTCAGT